>NZ_JBSPZB010000025.1:0-45639 GCF_053851875.1 Bacillus sp. A015 | reverse complement strand
GCGAAGCTAGGCTAGGTGTGTGGGAGGCCTTTTTCATTAAATCTCATCCATCATACTTACGTTGAAAATAAAAAAGATTGTAGAAAAACATGAGTTTCTCTACAATCTGAGAGCGAATCATATCGCTCTTTTTTTTATGGCTATGTATTGGAGGATTAGCCTTTGTCAGCTAATTCTCTAATAGCACGACGGTCGAAAGTTAAACGATTGTTTTCGCTTGTTTTGATGACCACTTTTGATTCATCAATTGAGTCGATTTCACCGTGTAAACCACCGATTGTGACGATTTTATCGCCTTTTGATAAAGATTGCTGCATCTGACGCACAGCTTTTTGTTGCTTTTGCTGTGGACGGATTAACAAGAAGTAAAGCACAGCAAACATGACAACAATCATAATGATTGAACCCATACCACCATCCATTCTATCTCACCCCTTTCTATATGATTGTAAAGCCTTTCGTTTATGCGTTAAAAGTTTTTCGCATTCGGTTTGTTAAAGCCATAACGCTCAAAAAACTCTTCTTTAAAATCACCTAAACGATCCTCACGGATAGCTTCTCTCACTTGCTCCATTAATTTTAACAGAAAATGAAGATTATGATAAGTTGTTAATCGAATTCCGAACGTTTCATTTGTACGGATTAAATGTCTAATATAGGCGCGTGTGTAGTTTTTACATGTGTAGCAGTCACAGTTTTCATCGATTGGTCTGAAATCACGCTCATATTTTGCATTTTTCACAACAAGACGTCCTTCACTTGTCATCAAGGTGCCGTTTCTCGCAATTCTCGTCGGCAGTACGCAATCAAACATATCTACACCGCGAATGGCACCATCAATTAATGAATCTGGTGAGCCGACACCCATTAAGTACCTTGGCTTGTCTGCCGGTAAAAATGGCGTTGTGAACTCTAGCACACGGTTCATCACATCTTTTGGTTCACCAACGGATAAGCCTCCGATGGCGTATCCTGGGAAATCAAGTGAAACAAGATCTTTTGCACTTTGTTTACGAAGCTCTTCGTATTCTCCGCCTTGGACAATCCCAAACAGACCTTGATCCTCTGGACGCTGGTGCGCTGTTAAGCAGCGCTCTGCCCATCTGCTTGTCCGCTCCACAGAACGTTTCATGTAATCGTATTCTGCTGGGTATGGAGGGCATTCGTCAAATGCCATCATCATATCAGAGCCTAGCGCATTTTGGATTTCCATGGCTTTTTCAGGAGAAAGGAACAGCTTGTCTCCGTTTAAATGATTACGGAAGTGAACGCCTTCTTCTTCGATTTTTCTAAATTCACTCAATGAAAATACTTGGAAGCCGCCTGAATCAGTTAGAATGGCTCGATCCCAGTTCATAAATTTGTGCAGGCCGCCCGCCTCTTTGACAATGTCATGACCCGGACGGAGCCATAGATGGTACGTATTGCTTAGGATGATGCCTGCATCCATTGCTTTTAATTCTTCAGGCGCCATTGTTTTGACTGTAGCCAGTGTACCTACTGGCATAAATACAGGTGTTTCAAACGACCCGTGCGGTGTATGAACGCGGCCAAGACGTGCACCTGTTTGTTTGCATGATTTAATGAACTCATAACGTATCGGTAATTGCGACAAAAATGAGCCCTCCTGTCTTTGTTGGATGATGTTATTGAATCAGCATGGCATCGCCAAAGCTGAAGAATCGGTACTCCTCTTTTACTGCCTCATTGTACGCTTTCAGTACGTGCTCTCGTCCAGCTAATGCGCTGACAAGCATAATTAACGAGGATTTTGGCAGATGGAAATTCGTGATCATCCCATCAATTGCCTTGAATGTGTAGCCAGGGTAAATAAAGATCGACGTCCAGCCGCTTGACGCTTTGAATTCGCCATCATGTGCACTTGCAATGGTTTCAAGCGTTCGTGTTGATGTTGTGCCCACTGAAATAATCCGCCCGCCTTCTTTGCGCACGCGATTAAGCTCTTCAGCCGTTTCTTCATTCATTTCGTAAAACTCTGCGTGCATTTCATGTTCTTCAATGCGCTCCGCACTGACCGGACGAAAAGTGCCAAGCCCTACGTGCAAGGTAATAAAAGCAATATGCACACCTTTCGCTTTCAGCGCATCCAGCAGTTCGGTTGTAAAGTGCAGACCGGCAGTAGGAGCCGCAGCGGAACCAACTTCTTTCGAATACACGGTTTGATATCGCTCACGATCATCAAGCTGCTCTTTAATATATGGAGGCAGCGGCATTTCTCCAAGGGATTCAAGCACTTCATAAAAAATGCCTGTATACTGAAACTCGACTTTTCTTCCGCCATGTTCCAGCTCCTCTGTACATACCGCTTGAAGCCGTCCATCACCAAATGTGATAACCGTTCCTTTTTTCACACGTTTGGCTGGTTTTACGAGTGTTTCCCATTTGTCTCCTTCTTCTTGTTTCAATAGAAGAAGTTCAACTTTTGCACCTGTACCCTCTTTCATGCCAAACAGACGTGCAGGCAGAACGCGCGTATTGTTTAAAACGAGACAATCACCCTTTTGAAAATAATCCGTGATTTGTGAGAATGTATCATGCGTGATCGCACCCGTTTGTTTATTTAAGACCATCAGTCTTGATGCATCTCGTTTTTCAAGTGGAACTTGAGCAATCAATCTTTCTGGTAAATCAAAATCAAATAGTTCTAGCTTCATTTCCTTCACCTATTCTGTAATTAACTAGTTAACGTTATTTCATCCGTCCAAAGATATTGAGTAAAATGGTTAGTACGATGCTAATGACAATGCACGTAATAACGGGAAAAAAGAACGTCACATTTCCTTTTTTCACAAAAATATCACCTGGAAGCTTACCAACCAATTGAAACACTAAGCCTGCGGCAAAAAGGACACCACCTAAAATCATCAATATTTTAGGGAATTCAGTCACGAATCGGAACCTCCATCTGAAAATGTTCATACGCTTCTCTTGTGACGACCCGGCCTCTTGGTGTTCTTTGCAGGAAACCAATTTGCAGTAAATACGGTTCGTACACATCTTCAATCGTATGTGATTCTTCTCCAATTGTCGCTGAGATCGTATCAAGTCCAACAGGACCGCCTCTAAATTTTTCAATCATACTTAAAAGCAGCTTGTGGTCTATATGATCCAGTCCCAGCCTGTCGACTTGGAGACGCTCAAGGGCATCTTCTGCAATGTCCTGTGTGATGGCATGATTCCCCAGCACCTGCGCAAAATCTCTTACTCTTCTGAGTAAACGATTGGCGACCCTCGGCGTCCCCCGAGAACGTCTCGCTATCTCTTCTGCTGAGCGAATGTCGATCCCAATCTCGAACAGCTCGGCTGTTCTTGCCACAATGTGAGCCAAATCTCTTTGCTCATAGTATTCCAATCTTGCATGTACCCCAAACCTATCACGAAGCGGCGCTGTTAAAAGCCCAACACGGGTCGTAGCACCTACAAGTGTAAATGGCGGTAAATCAAGCCGTACAGAGCGCGCTGTATCTCCTTTTCCAATGACGATATCTAGACAAAAATCCTCCATCGCCGGATAGAGCACTTCCTCAATTGAGCGCTGCAAGCGATGAATTTCATCAATAAACAAAACATCACCAGGTTCAAGAGATGTTAAGATAGCCGCCAAATCGCCAGGACGCTCAATTGCTGGTCCAGACGTTGTACGCAGCTGAACATTCATTTCATTGGCAATGATCGACGCAAGCGTTGTCTTCCCTAGTCCAGGCGGTCCATATAAAAGGACATGATCCAGCGTTTCCTGCCTCATCCGGGCAGCTTCAATAAACACGCTGAGATTATCCTTTACTTTTTGCTGACCAATATATTGGCTAAGCGTCTGCGGCCGCAAACTTTGCTCAATGGCTGATTCATGGTTGTCTGCTTCAGTTGAGACGAGCCGTTCATCCATGAGACATCACCCTATTTCAACATTTTTTGTAAAGCTTTTTTCACATATTGATCGGTTGTGAGATTTTTCTCTTCTTTTAATAAAGGCAGAACCTTTTTGATTTCACGATCACCGTATCCAAGGACACTTAAGGCTTCAAGCGCTTCATCTAATGCGGTTTGCTGCGTTTCGATCTGAATATGATCCTCGTGATTAAATAAGTTGCCAATCATTTCTGGCACCACATCTGCAAGCTTTCCTTTTAGATCTAGAATGATCTGACGAGCTGTTTTTTTGCCAACGCCAGGGAATTTAATAAGGAATGCTTCATCCTCACGTTCTATCGCTGAAATGACAGCGCCAGGATCACCGGATGCAAGGATCGCAAGTGCACCCTTTGGTCCAATCCCTGTGACATTTAACAGTTTTGTGAACAACGCTTTTTCTTCTCGTGTTTGAAATCCATATAACGAAAACGCGTCTTCCTTTATGTAATGATACGTATAAATCGTTTCTTGTTTATTTACTTGATAGATAAACGGGTTTGGGGTATAGACTTGATATCCCACTCCGCCGTTTTCAATGACAACATATTGCGGGCACACATAATCAATGGTCCCTTTCACAAACTCTATCACCGTTTTCACCTCTTTGACTGTTCTTCATTGTAACATAAATCGAAGAGAAAACCGCAATAAAAGTTAACATACGTTCGCTCAGTATATTTTTACGGCGCAACCATGAAAAACAGCTTGCGGTCTTCACACCAGCAAGCTGTCACACACTTTAAAATGATATTTCATTTCGGTAAGGTTTCATGACTTCAAGCACATGCTCAAATTCATCCTTTGTTCGAAAAGGAATGCCTTGCTCAAGCTGCTCCTCCACATGGCTTTCTAAACGGGACGTATCAATTTGAAAGAAGAGATGAATAGGCTCCGCCCAGCCGCCTGGCCTTCCATGAAACGTAGAAATGACACCGTCCTCTGATAATCCGATATATCCATTTGCTTTACTTAATGGAGAGATATCATCAATTTGTTTTCTAAAAAGGGCAAAACCCTCTTGTTGTTCTACCAGCGTCCAGCCTTTATACTGCGTCCAAAATGTGTCTTTGTCTTCTAATGATGCCCGGTGTCTTTCAATACTCACATCGCCGTCTAGATAGACTTTTTCAAGCTGCACGGTGATGGTGTTTGACTGCTTTTGCAAGTGTTCTTTTCCTTCCATATCCGCAGCGAAAAAAAGAACACTTGTCATGATAAGTCCTGTAACGAAACGTTTCATCTTCACTTTCACTATTTACACCTCTTTAGAACATAAGATCGATGCATGACATATGTAGTTTGACCCATTTTTCTAAACATTAACCAAACCGATTACACTGACTCGATTTAAGAGTCTTTCGTTGTATCCTTCATTCGTAAATGTTATGTTTTATACAATCCATTGCTTTATCGAATGAAACAGTTTTTTCATCATTCGTTTTTCAGCCGCATAAACTGAAACCAAAGAAGGTGAAGTCAATGTCAGATATCAAAAGATTAGCCGAATCGATTCAGTATCATGAAGAAAAACGTTTTAATAAGCTCGCCTTAAAACCGGCAGAGCTTGAGCTGTGCGGCAAAGGAAGAAGTGCCTATGTATTTTCATATAAAAAAGCTGGCAAGAAAATGGCGCTAAAAGTCTTTTTCCCTTCTTATCAACACATTGCCCGCAAAGAGGCAGCAATTTACGAAAAACTTTCCGGTTCGTCATACTACCCTGAGATTTATGAGTCTGGGGATCAGTATATTTTAATGGAATATATTAAAGGCTACACATTCTATGAATGCCTGACAAAGGGTATTCCGATCAAGAAACAAATGATTGAACAAGTAGATGAAGCGCTAGAAGAAGCACGTGAGAAAGGGTTAAACCCTTCAGATATCCATCTGCGCAACCTGCTCTTAACAAAGGAAGGCCTCGTTAAGGTGATTGACGTTGCCCGCTTCACCCAAACGAAAACATGCCATCAATGGGATGATTTAAAAGCCGCTTACGCCTATTACCAAAAACCTTTTTTCCCTAAAAAAGCGCCGCGTCTTTGGCTTGAAGTGATTGCCTATTTGTATAAAAAGAACTGGCTCTCCCGCGGCCAGCTAAACAACCGAAATGATTTCTCCGCATAACGAAAGCCGCTCTCCTTCCGAGCGGCTTTCAGCGTGTAGACAAACCCTCGCATTCGGCGTCAGTCCTGCGTGCCGGTGCTCACGAATGTCAAATTCGCTCCGCTCCGGTACTCGTTCTTCCTAGACTGCAAAGGTTTTCTATCACGCTGAAAAAAAGAAGAAAAAGGGCTAACATAAAGATCATTTTTAGCCCTTTGTCAACAATCTGAATCCGCTCTTTCCGAGCGGATTTTTTGTTTTATTCTGTTTCTACATGGATACTATTGACATTTAATAGATTAATGATTTCATTATTCAGCTTAAACCATTGATTGGATTCCTCAATTTTTTTATACACATCATAGGTAGCTGGACGTTTTAGCTCGAAATCAAGCACTTCCCCATTGTTCATATGAAATGTTACCTTAAATACTTTCATCATAAGATCACCTTCCACTCTTTCTTGTTCGCTAACTGGTAAGGTCAGCTCTTTTCATTCATTCTCTACTCAACTCGTTTCCCCTCCTTCTTTCCTTTCTAACACAAGAAGTTTAAATTTTGTTTAAATTCACACAACATCTCTATCTCTCTGATCTGCAAAGAAGTATATTGTTTAAAAAGGAGGCTGTCTTCATGAAAAAGAAAAAGAAACGAACATCTCCAGAGAGACAAACGGTCTTGTTTCATTTAACAGATGCCCTGATTCCGAGTATGGAAATCATGGCTATTGCAGTAAGAGCACTTTTCCATCTCGTGAGAAAAGCCTTTTCAGCCGTTTTATAAAACCCCGCACAAAAGGAGTGCGAGGTTCTTTTTTTAGGATTGATAGATTTGACTTCCTTGGCTGATAAACTCTTTTGCCTTCTTCTCCATCTCTTTTTTCACTTCTTCTGATTGATTGCGGATATCATGAGAAATTTTCATACTGCAAAACTTCGGTCCGCACATGGAGCAAAAGTGAGCGGTCTTTGCGCCTTCAGCAGGCAATGTTTCGTCATGGAACGCCAAAGCTCTTTCTGGATCAAGTGACAGGTGGAATTGATCCCGCCATCTAAATTCAAATCTGGCTTTCGATAATGCATCATCGCGCTTTTGAGCAGCAGGATGTCCTTTTGCTAGATCAGCTGCATGTGCGGCAATTTTATAAGCAATGACGCCTTCTCTCACATCTTCTTTGTTCGGCAGACCTAAATGCTCTTTTGGTGTCACATAGCAGAGCATGGCTGTTCCATACCAGCCGATCATGGCAGCGCCGATAGCGGATGTAATGTGATCATACCCAGGGGCAATATCTGTTGTAAGAGGTCCTAGCGTGTAAAATGGTGCCTCTTTGCAAATCTCCATCTGCTTATCGACATTTTCTTTGATTTTATCCATTGGGACATGTCCAGGTCCTTCAATCATCACCTGTACATCATGTTTCCAGGCGATCTCTGTCAATTCCCCTAGCGTTTTCAGCTCTGCAAACTGCGCCTCATCATTTGCATCAGCGATCGAACCTGGTCTGAGTCCATCTCCAAGAGAAAAAGCAATATCATAGGTTTTCATAATTTCACAAATATCTTCGAAATGGGTATAAAGAAAGTTTTCTTGATGATGAGCGAGACACCACCTTGCCATAATAGCTCCGCCTCTTGACACAATTCCCGTTACCCGATCGACTGTAAGCGGAATATACCTTAATAGCACGCCCGCATGAATCGTGAAGTAGTCTACACCTTGCTCTGCTTGTTCAATTAATGTGTCTCTGTACACGTCCCACGTCAAATCTTCTGCCACTCCATTCACTTTTTCAAGTGCCTGATAAATGGGAACGGTTCCTACTGGGACTGGGCAATTCCGAATAATCCATTCTCTCGTTGTATGAATGTCCTTCCCAGTGGACAGGTCCATCATTGTGTCTGCCCCCCACCTGATCGCCCACGTCATCTTCTCTACCTCTTCATCGATGGATGACGTCACAGCTGAATTGCCAATATTCGCATTGATTTTGACGTGAAAATGCTTTCCAATAATCATCGGCTCACTTTCAGGATGGTTAATATTCGCTGGGATGACTGCTCTTCCGCTAGCTACTTCCTCTCTAACAAACTCAGGGCTCAGCTGTTCTCTCAAAGCGATAAATTCCATTTCAGGTGTGATGATGCCTTTTTTTGCATAATGCATTTGTGTCACACTGGCGCCATTTTTCGCGCGGAGCGGCACATGATGAAAATCAGTATGGACAGGATGAAAGGACTCTTTCCCCTTTGAACGATACCCGTTATCTTCTGGTTTCACATGACGCCCTTCATAGCTTTCTGTATCTCCTCTTTCTTTAATCCACGCCGCTCTAAGACGCTTTAAACCCTTTGTAACATCAATATGGGCGTTTTCATCTGTGTACGGTCCACTTGTATCGTACACACGGATCGGGTCATTTTGAATGTCGCCCGCCTGTGTCACAGTATTTGAGAGCCTAATCTCCCTTTTTGGCACCAAGATGTCAGGTCTTGAGCCCTGCTCATACACCTTTCGACTTCCGTCAAAGCTTGATAGTAAAGATTGGGTTGATGGGACATTTTTCTTTTCTTTCATCTGCTGTTCTCTCCTTCTCTTTTTGTCATCGGACAGGATGGAATCAGCACCAGCAAAAAACCAGGCTCTATGTTGAGAACCTGGTTTCGTCGTCAGAAAAAACATGAATGTCATTCATATGACACATGTATCATCTTCAACTTCCCCACGCTGGTACGAGCCAGATCAGGTCCAAAGGGTTAAGAAGCTTAAGCTTCTCTCTCAGCCCACTTTAGCGGGCACCCCTAGTCACTTTTATTGATTTCCACATCAGTTTATCATAGAGACGATATGAAAAGAAGAAGATTCAGGAAAATAGTTCCTTTCCCCTACAAGCTGCACCGATGAGCATGATATGCAAACTTCTATACAACAGCTTCCCCTTTATTTCGATCAAATCAGAAATAATCATTGATCCTTTTTTCCTGCTATGTATTAATCTAAACGGAGAATCTTTATACAAACCACTTGTTCAAAGGAAATTCTAGTCGATTACAAACATTTCTAACATTTATCAGTGATGAATCGGACGATGATGAAGTGGACATCCATTATTGCTGGTATTTTATTACTTTGATTTGGCTGTTATTTCTTTTACGAATTTTATATAGGCATCAAGATGTATTTTTAAGACAAGGCTAGAATTCGTAATGAACTCTAGCCTTGTTTATTCAACTATCGGGTCATGCCTGTTTGGCCTGTTTCAAATTGCGTTTTTCTCATCTCTCTGAAGCGTGTGAATGTTCCTTCATCTTTGATGACTTGGACAGCTCTTCCATCTGCATAACGAGTCGCTGCTTCTTCTACTTGTGATACGCCCTCTTCCGTCAGGCGTCCATCTGATTTAATCGCAATATACACATTTTCATCAGTGACCATAACTTGTGAGTCTGCTACGTGATTCATTTTATTCACGCGGTTCGCAATTTTTCGTGAACGCTGTATGTTCTCTTGTTTATCGTAGCCAGAGAACGACATTTGGTTATGATAATTCATATCTCCATGACTGTAGCGTCCATCTCCGCCAGTAAGCGGCATTCTCACTTGATCCTCCGTAGGACGTGAACGATAATCAACATTCGTTGTATTTTCGTTCATCCCTTCCATAAGCTCAGAAACTGGGCCTAGGTTATCTTGGTTGTTGTCTGCCGCCCGTTGATTCGAATGATAACCGACCGGCTGGCCTGATTGATTATGACGAGTATCTACACCCGCATTGTCATTTGTACCACATGCAGTTAAACCAATAGGAAGAAGCACTAATGCGATTGTTTTTTGCCATTGTTGTCTCAAACGAAAAACCCCCTGTACAAATTCAAGCTCATGAGCGCGAAACTGGCTCTGTTTTAGCATGTACAGTTCAGGGGAAAATCAAGCTGTCAGTTATAAACAAAAAAAGGAACGATTGAGATCGTCCCTTCTGTCATTAATCTTCTTCGTCTTCTTCTGGTCTTGCGAAAACCGATTGATTTGGATATTGCTGCATGTAAGGCTGAGCTGGATAAGATCCCATTTGACCATAAGGAACAGGATTTGGATAATGTCCAGGCCATGGCTGATGATGATGCTTCATGCCATCATCACATCCGCAGTCTTCCTTGCCATATGCTTCATTTGAAGCGTTTGGATAAAAGCCTTGATTAACGTTCGCATTTGCGCCTGTATTTGGATGCATGTGGTGGTGCCAGTGATGTCCATCGTTTGCATGATGCTCATGATTTTCCCCGTAGTAAGCTGGTGCTTGATAGGCTGGATAATACGGCTGAGCTGGGTAAGGATACGGCATCATATGATGGTGATAATACGGCTGGACCGGATAACAAAGACCTGATCCCGGTAAAATAGGTGAAGCCGGCACCATTTGCTGCGGATATGGATACATCGCAGGCATGTAATGACCATGACCATAATAAGGATCATATGATTCATGATGATGCTGGTGATGCTGGTGATGCTGGTGATGATCTTTATTTTCTGCCATTCCTCCTACTGCTGCCCCTCCAACATTCGGCATTTGTGGGAAGTTAGGAAGGTTTGGGTAATTGCTATGCTCCATATCTTTTCCCTCCTCTTTTTGATGCGGAATATGAATAAATGGATCATATCCCTTTGCCACTTCATCTTTGTGATGATCCTTATTTTCATGATGAAAATGGTCCTTGTGATCTTTATATTCCTTATTTTCATGATGAAAATGATCCTTGTGATCTTTATGGTCCTTCTTCTCATGAACATGATCTTTCTTTTCATAAAAGTGATCTTTTTTCTCATGATGTTCTTTTTGGGAAGGAGACGTGAATGGCTGGTAGAGATTGGTCTGATAATAGTTCACATCAACTTGCGGAAAAACTGGCTGCTCGATCTTTGGCACTGGCGGTACATAAGGTACCGGTTCATTTGGCTTTTCCTTCGGTTTCGTATCTTGCACTTGCACGACATCCTTTGGCTTTTCTTTCACATACGGATGTTCTTTCTGCTTTGGCATTTCTTTCACTTTTTGGTGATCTGTTTTCACAGGAACACCACTAGATGGAATCTTGATCTTCATACCCGGCATGATCAAATCTGGATTACTGAGCTGTGAATTTAGTTTTTTCAATTCTTGAAAGTCGACTCCGTATTTCTTTGAAATTTTCCAAAGGGAGTCTCCTTTTTGCACAATATGAATTTTCAACGTTTTCCCCTCCTATTGCAAAACGTGAACGTAGCGGTTATGTCAGAAGTACAATATGTTTCAACATAAATTTATGCCTATTTACAAGCCGATATGATAAAAACTTGTTTTCTGATAGGAGGGGCTGATGCTTTATTTAATGGTGAGCATTTTATTTAATGCAAGCAAAGCCTCTTTTGTTATCTCTTCATTAACCTGAATCAAACCAACTGGCTCACCCTTCTCAATACTTTCAAGTGACCATAACAAATGAGGCAGATCAATACGGTTCATGGTCAAACATGGACACATATCTGGGTTAAGGGATTCAATTTGTTTATCCGGGTGCTGGTCTATGATGCGTTTGACTAAATTCATTTCTGTTCCGATCGCCCACTTGCTTCCTGCTGGCGCCTGCTTGATCGTATCAATAATAAATTTCGTTGAACCAGCTAGATCAGAAGCTCTTACCACCTCATGCGTGCACTCTGGATGGACAAGGATTTGAATGTCACGATCTCTTTTTCTCGTTTCTTCAATATTCTGAACGGTAAACTTCTCATGTACGGAGCAATGCCCTTTCCATAAAATCATTTTGATGCGATGGAGCGGCTGATCGGTGATGAGCTTTTCTTCTACTTGATCCCAGACAGCCATTTCTTCTAGTGGGATACCTAAATCAAAGGCTGTATTACGCCCTAAATGCTGATCAGGGAGAAACAGAATCCGCTCTTTTTGTGTTAGCCCCCACTCCAGTACTTTCTTAGCGTTTGAAGATGTGACGGTCGCCCCGCCATGCTTGCCGACAAATGCTTTAATATCAGCTGTTGAGTTGACATAAGTAAGCGGGAGTATCGTATCTCCAAATAGATCAGTGAGCTGTTCCCATGCTCTGTCCGTTTGTTTCATGTTCGCCATATCTGCCATTGAACAGCCTGCCCTCATATCTGGCAACAAGACGTGCTGATTTTTTTTTGACAGCATATCTGCCGTTTCTGCCATGAAGTGAACACCGCAGAACACAATGTATTCTGCCTCTTGATTGTCAGCAGCTATTTGCGCTAGCTGCAATGAATCACCTGTTGCATCTGCAAATTGAATGACCTCATCTTTTTGATAATGATGGCCTGGTATAAATAGCTTTGATCCAAAAGCTCGTTTAATGTCTAACACACGCTGCTTCATCTCTTCATAAGAGCGGTGTTTATATTCATCTGGCATCATGGCCGAATGTTGATTCGCTAGTACATCAAGCATGGACATGAGTCGTTCCCCCTTTATGGCTGAATTCCATATTCATACTAAAATCAAATGATGGAGCAGAATGTGTCAGAAAACCAAGTGAAATGAGGTCTACACCTGTCCCCCGGTAGCTTGGTAATGTCTCTAATGTGATGCCTCCTGATGCTTCTGTCAGGATCGTCTCTGGTGTCATTTGTTTAAAACGCTTTACTTCGTCGGGGGAGCAGTTGTCAAACATGATGACATCTGCTTTTGCATCTATGGCTTCCATGAGCTGTGCTTCTGATTCAATTTCCACTTCAATTTTCACCATATGACCGGCGTATGCTCTTGCTTTTTCTACAGCTTCACGGATAGAACCACATGCGGCAATATGATTATCTTTTATCATCACACCATCCGATAAGCCGAAACGATGATTCTTTCCACCTCCTACTTTCACTGCGTATTTCTCTAACATACGCAAGCCGGGTGTCGTTTTTCTCGTATCACAGATCGTAATAGACGGATCAGCTAATCGCTGCACCGCTTCATGTGTTAAGGTGGCGATTCCTGTCATGCGCTGTAATATATTAAGAATGACCCGTTCTCCTTTTAGCAAGTCGTTGACTGGGCCTCTTATTTGAGCCAGTACAGCACCTGAATGAATCCAATCACCCTCCTGGAAAAACAGTTCAGTTTGAATCTGTTCACTCAGCAGGCCATACCCCATTTCAATGACTGGTGATCCTGCCAATACACCCGATTGTTTTGCAATGATATAAGCTGTACCTTTCTTGTCTTCAAAGATGGCATCAGCTGATACATCTCCAAAGCCAATATCTTCTTTTAAAAAATGAGTGAGCATTTGTTTTAACTGTAAACGTTCCATTTGGCACCGATCCTTTCATTTTTCATGATGTGAATGTGGCCTTTTTCATGTACAATCTGTTTCCCTCGCCACAAGGCATCATTCCGCTTTGGATAATCCATTCGATAATGGCTGCCCCTGCTTTCTGTACGGAGTAATGCAGACTTAACAAGGCAAGTCGCTAATGCCCATTGATTGCTTAATTCAATCTGTTTATTTGTGATATCCTTCACATTAATTTGCTGAAAAGAGACTTGTTCTAATTCATCGAGTAAGGTCTGCAAGCCTTTTTCATCTCTAACAATCGCGGCATATGCTGTCATCCATTTTCTAAGCTGAGCCTCTGACATAGTCGGGACAGACCATACTTCTTGTATTGAAAGAGATGGGATTATTTCTTCCTGTTTTGACAATTGCTCAATACGCCGAGCCGCTTTGCTTCCTAAAACGAGACCTTCCAGAAGAGAATTACTTGCCAGTCGATTGGCGCCATGTAACCCTGTACAAGCCGCTTCACCAATGGCAAAAAGCGATTGAACGGTCGTTTCTCCATATTCATTGACCTTGATTCCGCCCATTAAAAAATGCATACCAGGGGAAACTGGCAGCCGGCCGCTTGCCATATCGACTCCCGCCCGCTGACACATCGCATCAATCGCTGGAAAACGAATAGAAAAATGCGGAATATCATGGATGTTGAGATACAGATGATGACCTAATTGCTGCTCATGAAAAATAGCTCTAGCGACCACATCTCTAGGAGCTAAATCTGTCTGTGGATGAATCCCTTTCATGATCCGCCTGCCTGTTTCATCTTCTAAATAAGCTCCCTCCCCTCGCACTGCCTCTGAAACAAGACCGACTGCTTTTCCAGCGATCGTCAAAAGGGTCGGATGAAATTGAACAAATTCGAGATCCGCTAATTGTGCTCCGGCTCGGTAGGCCATCATCAGCCCGTCTCCTGTTACAGAAGAATCATTTGTGTTTGTCTCATATAGAGATCCGCAGCCACCAGTGGATAAAACCACTGCATCTGCGGTCATGGTATGTACGTGTCCTTTCTCATCTTTCCACACAACACCGACACATTTCCCTTCATGAACTAATAGATCAATGACATGATGATATTCGTATAAATGAATATGTGAGCCAAGCTGACTTTTCAGAAACTGCACGAGGGTTTTACCTGTTTGATCTCCTCCTCCATGCAAAATGCGATTACGGGTGTGTGCCCCCTCTTTACCTAACTGCGGCATTCCCGCTTCATTCCGATCAAATGGACAGCCTTCTGCTTCAAGCTGCTTCACAAGGCGTTTTCCAAGACACACGATCTCCTGTACGGTCTGGTCATCATTATGATCACAGCCAGCAGCTAGCGTGTCTTGCACATGCAGATCAACTGAATCATGTGCTGAAAAGGCAGCAGCGATTCCTCCTTGTGCAAGCATGGAATTACTAGAGGAAAATTGTTTTTTTGTCATCATGATGACTTGGCAGTTTTCTGATATGGTTTTCGCAAAGGAAAGCGCTGCAATGCCTGATCCCACCACAATGACTTTTTTAATTGATGACACAATCGCCCCTCCTGTCGTTTACACCTGTCTTGACACATATCATTACACAACACTACAATAAATACAAGAAAAAATTTTCACACAGGAGATGGATGGTTTGGTCTATTTAGATTATGCAGCTTCTACACCCGTTTCTGAAGAAGCTCTACATGTATTCCAACAGCTGAGCAAAGATTGCTACGGGAATGCAAGCAGCCTTCATGATGCAGGGGGAAGAGCAAATGACATATTGACTTACAGCAGACAATCACTCGCTACGATGCTTAAGGGCGAACCAGACGGCATCTACTTTACAAGTGGCGGAACTGAATCCAATATCCTTGCGATTCAATCGATCACGAACGGGCTGCCCGCACATAAACAGCACGTCATTACCACATCAGTAGAACACCCTTCCGTTCACCACGCGGTTAACGCCTTGCAACGCCTCGGCGTGAAGGTCACGATCATAGAACCGAATGAAGAAGGGATCATCACAAAGGAGATCCTCAAACAAGCTTTATTGCCTGAAACAGGTCTAGTGTCCATCCAGCATGCAAACTCAGAAACAGGGATTATCCAGCCATTGGCTCAATTAGCGCCTCTTTTAAAAGAAAGACAAATTCTTTTTCATACAGATGCTGTGCAAACATTCGGAAAGATTCATGTGTCCATCAAGGAACTTGGAGTCGATGCCATGTCCATCTCCAGTCATAAAGTGTATGCACCTAAGGGCGCTGGCGCTGTCTATATGGGTGCGCATGTCCCTTGGAAGCCTTTATATGCAGATGCAGTGCAGGAAAACGGCTTACGTCCAGGAACTGTGAACGTTCCGTGCATCGGTGCTTTTACTGCGGCGAGTGAACAAATGATGCTTAAGCTCGATGAGCAGCATAAACGAGATGAGCAGCTTCGTGATTATTTTCTTCAGCAGATAAAAAAACGTCAGCTGCCTGTCCGTACGCTTCAGGACAATAACAATTACCGCATGCTGCCTCATATTATTGGTTGTTTTTTTGAAGGGTTTGAAGGACAATATGTAATGTTAGCATGTAACCGGCATGGGATTTGTATATCAACTGGAAGCGCATGTGCTTCTGGTTACCATCACCCTTCCCCTGCTGTGAAGGCATTGCATGTATCAGATCGTGATGCCCTTCAATTCATTCGAATATCATTTGGACGACGGTCATCAACAGATGACATCGATCAGCTTTTGCATACATTTGAGAACTTGCAAAAGGAGAAGAAAGGAGCATAAGACGTGGAGCAAGAGAGGAAGCTCATTGGCGAAGAAAGAAGAAAGGCCATATTACAGTGGCTGAAAGAATCAGAGACACCGCTTACGGGAAGCTTTTTAGCTAAAAAGGCCGCTGTATCACGACAAGTCATTGTACAAGATATATCATTATTAAAAGCAAAAAACGAACCCATTATCGCCACAAGCCAAGGCTATGTGTATATGGCGCCGCTTCATGCGCCAGAAACTGAAATTGAACAAATCATCGCCTGCAAGCATGATCCTCTTCGTACAGAAGAAGAGCTGACATTGATTGTAGATTTTGGTGTGACGGTGAAAGACGTGATCATAGAGCACCCAGTCTATGGAGAACTGACTGCCTCCATTCGAGTGAGCACACGTAAACAAGCAGCTGACTTCGTTCATCACATTTCTAACACTGGCGCCTCCTACTTGTCAGAGCTTACAGACGGCGTACACTTACATACACTCACTTCCTACAGCCAAAAGCAGCTTGACCAAGCCATTCAAGCGCTAGATGACGCTGGATTTCTGATTAAAGACTAAAAAAATACAGCATGTAGACAAACCCTCGCATTCTGTGTCAGTCCTGCGTGCCGGTGCTCACGAATCTCAAATTCGCTCCGGTGCTCGTCCTTCCTAGACTGCAAAGGTTTTCTATCACGCTGAAAAGAAGACAAAGGGCTAAAATAAAGTTCATTTTAGCCCTTTGTCAACAATCTGAAATAATGTCCTGCACAGGACATTATTTTTCATTCGTTAATTCATATGTTTGGTAGCTGCCGAGCAGCTTGACCTCACAGCCAATGGCTTCTAATTCTTGAATCGCGCCAGGGACAAGGACATCATCCATTTCTTTTTCGATATCAATGATAAATAAATAATGTCCAAGACCTGTTTTGGTCGGGCGAGATTCAATTTTTGACAAGTTCAGATTTCGCCAGGAAAAAGCAGATAGCACGCGATGTAAAGCGCCTGATTGGTCATCCTTTGGCAGACTGACAACAATGGTCGTTTTTGGCTTTGAAGAAAAACCAGAATTCATCGGAAACGATGCCTTAGGGTCTTTATGTAAAATAACAAAGCGTGTGTGATTGTGCGGATAATCATGAATGTCTTTTTTCGCAATGGTTAATCCGTACGTTTTTGCAGCAATCTCATTGGCAATCGCACCAACAGCTTCATCTGGATGCTCACTGATGTATTTCGCTGCATAGCCTGTTGATTCCACTGGGCGATGCGGAATATGAGGGTAGTGCTTTTTCAAAAATTGATGACACTGGGCAATTGCATGCGGATGTGACTGAATCACATCTAATATTTCCCAGCTCTCCGCTCTCGATGGATGGACAAGCAAATGCTGCCGAATCGGTGCTGTCATTTCACCAACGATGGACAGTGCTTCTTCATGAATTAAATAATCAATCGTTAAGTTCACAGATCCTTCGAGTGCATTTTCAAGCGGAACGACCGCCAAATCGACTTCGCCCTTTGAAACAGCATCCATACATTGCGGGATCGTTGCATAGGCCCGCTGCACTGCATCTTTTGGAAAGCAAGAGCATACGGCCAAATGAGTAAATGTTGCCTCTGGTCCAAAATAACCTACAGTTAATTGCTTCATCTGCTATAATCTCTCCTTTTACGCTCCAGAACCTAGAATTTCAACTTTTTCGACAAATTCAAGTTTTCTTAATTGATTCATGACGGTATTGATATCATCTGCCATGCCAGCCGTACTGATCGATAGGGTGACATTCGCTCTTCCTTGCAGCGGAATGGTTTGGTGAATGGATAACACATTACAGCCAGAGTCAGCCACAATTTGCAGCAGCCTTGACAGAGCTCCAGACCGATCCTCAAGATGGAAAAACAATGTGATGATCTGCTCTTTGACCATCGTATAAAACGGAAAAACAGCATCTCGATATTTATAAAAAGCACTGCGGCTTAAATCCGCTTTTTGAACAGCATCGGCAACTGAATCCGCTTTTTTGCGATCAAGCAGCTTTTTGACTTCAAGCGTTTTTCGCATCGCATCTGGAAGTACATCCTCTCTCACTAAATAGAACGTTTCTTCTTTCACCTGTTTTCTCCCCTTTTAAAAACGGGAGAGCCCATGGACTGGACCCTCCTTGTGATCAATCAATAAATTCAAATTCAAACTCAAGCAGACGAATGATATCGCCATCTTTCGCACCGCGCTCACGTAAGGCATCATCGACACCCATTCCGCGCAGTTGTCTGGAGAATCGTTTAACGGATTCATCTCTTGAGAAATCTGTCATCTTAAACAGTCGCTCAAGTGCTTTACCAGTTAAGACAAACGTACCATCAGGATCTCTCGAGATCTCAAATGGTGCATCTCCCTCATCAAACTTGTACATCACACGGTTATCAGACAGCTCTTCTTCATTATAGAGTGGGAATTCTGGTGTCGTTTCAAGCTGATTGGCGATTTCAAATAAGAGCTCACGAAGCCCTTCTCGTGTGATCGCACTAATTGGGAACACTTTATAGTCATCTGTTAGTTTTTCTTTAAATGCGGCTAGATTGTCATCTGCATCTGGCATGTCCATTTTGTTGGCCACAATGATTTGCGGACGCTCTGTCAATCTCATATTGTATTGCTCAAGCTCTTCATTAATCGTCACGTAGTCTTCGTATGGGTCACGCCCTTCAAGTCCAGACATATCAATGACATGGACAATCACACGTGTACGCTCAATATGACGTAAAAATTGATGACCTAAGCCAACGCCTTCGTGTGCTCCTTCGATCAGTCCTGGCAGATCCGCCATGACAAAGCTTCGGCTATCGTCTGTTTCGACAACTCCTAGGTTCGGCACAAGCGTTGTAAAATGATAATCTGCAATTTTCGGTTTAGCCGAAGAGACAATCGAAAGCAGCGTCGACTTCCCGACACTTGGGAAACCAACGAGTCCAACATCCGCAAGCACTTTTAATTCTAAGATGACGTCACGTTCTTTACCTGGCTCACCGTTTTCAGAAAGCTGTGGTGCAGGGTTTGCCGGTGTTGCGAAACGTGAATTTCCACGTCCGCCTCGTCCGCCTTTTGCAATCACTGCGCGCTGCCCATGCTCTGTTAAGTCAGCTAGTACTTGTTCCGTCTCTGCATCTGAGACAACCGTGCCTGGTGGAACTTTGACGACCATTTCTTCAGCATTTCGTCCATGCTGGTTTTTACTCATCCCGTGCTCGCCGCGATCAGCCTTGAAATGGCGCTTATAACGAAAGTCCATCAACGTTCTGAGGCCTTCGTCCACTTCAAATACAACATCTGCACCGTTTCCGCCGTCGCCGCCTGCTGGGCCGCCTTTTGGCACATATTTTTCACGACGGAACGCCACCATACCGTTTCCGCCGTCACCGCCTTTAACATACACTTTAACCTGATCTACAAACATAACTTCCTCCGTTTCTCTGCATCACATATCTCGTTCTTGCCTCAAACAAAGCTCAATCATGGACTCATGAGACGTCACATGAAATTGCGTTATACTCATACATGGATAGTTTGCGTCATGAAACACATTTAACGCATCCAAACTTGTTAATTTTCCTTTGAAATCAAAATATAAGATCACATCATTCTCTTCATGATCTGTTTGGAACGTGACTGTTAAATGATTTTCAGCTTTTTGGCAAACTGATTGATCGAATATCGAAAACAACTCCCGTGTTACCGTTAGCAGCTGCGATTCATATGCTGATAAGTCTCGGGCTTCACCAAGCACTTCATATTCTAGGGTGATAAAATGCGACTCCCAATTAAATGTTAGAAAGTAATAGGCCAATTGGGGAATTTTTAAATTTGAGAGTTTTGATTCATGCTGTGCTTCAATGACCATTTCTTCTATAATTTCAAACACTCGGTCATATTTTTCTAATGTCAAGTTGCCTTTAATCAGCTGCAATTTATTCATCCAGTCATGTCTTGAACGACTGAGCAGATAGATCAATTCATTTGTTAATGCAACGTGAGTTAATTTTTCATTTTGTTTACTTGATATCTCTTCCATTATCGCACTCCCAATCGTTTAGTCTCTCTTTTAGGAGTCTTATCATCAATATGTCTCCCTGAATTATAACAGAGAAGACAGCATAGAAAAACACTAGTTATGTGAGGAAAGGTTGTTTTTTCTGATCGTATAGGAGAAAATGAGGCAAAGTCAGCAAACGTTCTTTGATATTTATGGAGTGCATCTTCTTTTATCATCTTCGGTACCACTTATAAAAAGCGCAAAAGCTCCCTGAATAGTGAAAAAAACTCCAGTCAATGACCGGAGTTTTTAGCAATTATTGTGCCGCAGGATATACGCTCACTTTTTTACGGTCACGACCGAAACGTTCGAATTTAACCGTTCCGTCGATTTTAGCGAAAAGAGTGTCGTCGCCTCCGCGTCCAACGTTTTCACCTGGATAGATTTTCGTTCCACGTTGACGATAAAGGATAGAACCACCAGTTACGAATTGACCATCAGCACGTTTAGCGCCTAAACGTTTAGACTCAGAGTCACGTCCGTTCTTTGTAGAACCTACCCCTTTTTTAGATGCGAAAAATTGAAGATCTAATCTAAGCATGAAGTTCACCTCCTATTTTTTGTTGATATTCTCACATAATCGTGATAATCTCGTTCGATTGTCTCTAAGGAAACGACCATGCCTTCTAAAAGCAGCTGGGCTTTTTCAAAGGATACTGGATCTGTATCAGCCGGTAATTCAAAAGTGAAATAGCCGCCTTCTTCTCCAATATCAAGCAGTGGATCGATTCCTGTCAGTGCAATAATTGAATTGACTGAACCGAAAACAACAGCAGATACACCTGCACAAACAAGATCCTGACCTTTTTCAGCAAACTCGGCATGTCCAGTCATCTGAAAAGACGTAATGCTTTCATCTGCCGCTGACCGGGTAATGGTTGCTTTGATCATATCACTCACACGCCTTAAGCGTTGATTTTTTCGATAACAACTTTAGTGTAAGGTTGACGATGACCTTGTTTTTTGTGGTTGTTTTTCTTCGGTTTGTACTTGAACACAGTAATTTTCTTACCGCGACCTTGTTTTTCAACTTTAGCCGTTACTGTTGCTCCAGCAACTGAAGGGTTACCCACTTTGACAGTGTCTCCGCCGACAAACAATACGTTTTCGAAAGTAACTGTTTCACCTGCTTCAGCAGCTAGTTTTTCAACATAAACAGTTTGACCTTCTTCAACTTTAACTTGTTTACCACCAGTTTCGATAATTGCGTACATCTCTGCACCTCCTAATAAACTCAGACTCGCCGAATACAGGGGGCCATAGGCACTTTACACCTGCTCCGCGCGGTTGTAGCACGGGTGCTACATATCCATAACATTAAAAAATATATCAAACTAGACGCAGAATGTCAATGTATTTTCACCATTAGTACGGTAAAAGAAGCTCTTCCATTGAAGAAGTGGTTCTTCGGTCTGAAAAATAAGCATGAAGCAGTTCATTTTCATCAAGCTGACTCATTTTCACGCCATCCCTTTCGATCATAATCGGGTGCTTACAGCCCTTTTGAAATCGAGCCAGCACTTCGTATACTTTTTCTTCAGCACTTGCTCTAAGCGGAATGAGTTTCTCTATCTTTTGCTCTTTTTTACCGTAATACCGTTCTAGTAAAAAGCGGACCGTGACGTAATGCCGCTGCCGGTGTTCCTTCACAAGTGAATAAGCTAAAAATGTGAGCAGCACCCAGCCATTGAATTGCAGCGGAGCAAAACAGAGTAACCCTGCTGTCAAAAGACTAAAAAAGACTAGTGAGCCTTTTATCGCGAGGGCATGTGCACGTTGGAAAGGGTAAAAAGCAGATAAGAGCAAAAAGAATAATTTTCCGCCATCAAGCGGCCAAATGGGCAAAAGGTTTACAAGAAAAATCGCCATATTATAAAAGGTAAACATCGTAAAGACGTCGTGCGAGATAAGAGAAGCTTCCATGAGAAGCCATGCTATGAGCTGGAGCGGCACATGCTGAAGCGGCCCGCATAAAATGACCGCCAGCTCTTCTTTTAGCGGGCGGTTCCCATGCTCTTCTACTTCTACCGCTCCGCCAAATGGCAGTAAAAAAATCCGCCGAATGCGCCAATGATAATAGCAAGCAGCCGCTGCATGTCCAAGCTCATGGACACAGACGATAATGAGCAGACAAAGCAGCGGCTTAATTTGACCTGAAAGAATCGCAAACGCCATCACAATCCAAAGAAGCGGGTGAATGTGAATTTTCGTCAGCATGACCAGCCATCTATTCAAAGGTCATCACCTGAATGGGGTCGATGAACTGTTCATTTTGCTTAATGGCAAAGTAATACGTGCCCTTCCCTTGATCATCAAGCGAGATTTGACCAACCTTTTCACCCTTATCGACAAAATCGTATAAAGCCACATCGGCTTCCTTTAATTGACCGTACCAGCTATAGCTGTTATCCGCATGCTGCACAACCACTGTAAGCCCTGTATCGCTTTTCTTTTTCACCTCTACAACATAGCCTTCTTTCATACTATCAATGGCATCTGCCGATGTTTCGATTTTGACGCCTGCACCATTTTGTGTAAATGATTCTTGCACTTTTCCAGAAGCAGGTACAGCCAGTTCTTTATTGGCTTGTACGTCTTTTCGGTCTTCCTTTTTCTCGGTTAAAAAGGCAAGCGGGTTCCCAACTGTTTTCTCAAACCAGAGGTTGGCAGCAGCAAATTGAAAATCTTGCTCAAAGGTTTGACTGATCATCGGCTTCAGCTGCTGAAACGGACCTGCCTGGCCTTTAAACGAAATGGCTGCAATCAACACGAGGGACGCAGATAGTAAACATTTAAGCACAAAGGTATTGGGGTTAAATAACGGATGCCGATACTTCGTCGGCTGGTGAGACGTCGACTCATAGGAAGATGATCCAGAATGCTTTTCTTCCTCTGTCAACATAACCCATGGCGGGATATCGTCACTTTTCTTGAAAGCCGCCTTCTTAGGGGCAGCAGCTGGCTGCTTTGTCTTACGGCGCTGCGCTATTTTTTTTCGATACTCGTCCACTCTTTTCATGAGATCACCCTTTACATACAAACAGTTTGTACATTTTATGTGGCGACCTCATGTGATATGCAACAAAAAGACCGATTCTTATCGATTTCAGCGTGTAGACAAACCCTCGCATTCGCCGGCAGGTCTCGGCTCCGGTGCTCGTCCTTCCTAGTTTTCTATCACGCTAAAAAAAGAAGACAAAGGGCTAAGCCCTTTGTCAACAATCTGAGACCGATTCTTATCGAATGGTCTCATCTCACGTGAATGGTTATGCTCTAACACCGAAAAATGCTTTGAGCTTAGCAAACATCCCTTTGTTTTCTTCTTCAAATGATTGCAGTGGAACAGATTCACCTAGTACGCGGCGAGCAATATTGCGATACGCAATTGATACTTTATTTTTAGCATCCATCACAATAGGTTCACCATTATTTGAAGCCTTAATCACATCATCATCATCTGCTACAATGCCAAGAAGATCAATCGATAAATGATGTACAACTTCATCCACATCCATTGAATCGCCATTTTTCGCCATGTGTGTGCGAATTCGGTTGACAATTAAACGAGGCGGTTCGATATCTTCTTGTTCTAATAAGCCGATGATTCGGTCCGCATCTCTTACAGCTGAGATCTCAGGCGTCGTGACGACAATTGCCTTGTCCGCACCTGATACAGCATTTTTAAAGCCTTGCTCAATTCCAGCAGGGCAATCAATGACAACATAATCAAAGTCTTGTTTCAATGATTGAATCAATTCTTTGATCTGCTCCGGCTCTACAGCAGTTTTATCGCTTGTTTGAGCAGCGGGTAAAAGATACAAAAGATCTTCGAAACGCTTATCTTTTACAAGCGCTTGGTGGATTTTGCATCTTCCTTCTACTACATCGACTAGATCATAAATAATGCGGTTTTCAAGCCCCATCACGACATCCAGATTTCGAAGACCAATGTCGGTATCAACTAGACACACTTTTTTCCCTTGAATTGCTAGTGCTGTGCCTAAGTTTGCAGATGTTGTTGTCTTGCCAACGCCGCCTTTTCCTGAGGTAATCACAATAGCCTCGCCCAATTTCACATTCCTCCCTCAAGCCTTGTCAGATTAGGTCTTATATGAGCCAATTGCTGCAGGCGTTCAATGATCATATTGCCATCTATATCTAAATAAGCACATTCCATTTCATTTCCATCTTCTTTTTGATCTGGTGCACGGTTAAAAACTTGTGCGATGCGCAGCTGTGTTGGAATCATATAAGATGCCGCAATAACAGCTTGTTTGTTCCCATTGCATCCAGCATGCGCCACGCCTTTTAATGCACCGAGCACAAAAATATTTCCCCCTGCACGAATGGTTCCGCCAGGATTAACATCTCCTATTAATAAGAGATCCCCTTCGACATACAGCACCTGTCCAGAGCGTACAATTTTCGCTACAGAGGTGATTTCAGCCTCTGCTTTTAATCGTCTCGCCTCTTCAGTTGACATGACGTCACTTTCAATGGAATGAATGATGAGATGTTCATTCTCAGACACCGCTTCAGTCAAACGCTCCTCCTGATCCTCTGTTAAATACCGAAAACCAAGTTTAATATGCACATTGACCTTATGTCCTTCTCTTCCATCTGTATATTGCTCAAGCAAAAGAACCTCCCGCAAGCCAGAAAGAAGGTCATCAAACGAACAGTCATCATTTAACTGTAATGTTAATCCGTTTTTTGTACCTTTTATTGTCACATATTGCTGTTTTTGAGTTTTCAAGATGCTCACCTCAACAACATACTCATTTCGCCGTAATTGGACAAACTCCTGCTTTTATTCGTCGATCAGTCCTTGTTTCACATTGATGAAAAAGAGCCTAAGCGGCACCACAAGGATGAGAGACGCAGCAGTATTTAAAAGAATCGTTGGAATAAAGCGTTCGATGACATACGTATTAAAAGGCATAATCCCTGGTTGAATCGTCGCTTGAACGCCGTACACATAAAACTCCATCACGGAAACAGCAATCATCGACAGAAAGACGACCACTAAAATATTCGTCTGAAGGACTTTGAAAGCTTTCGCTAACAAATAGCAAAGCGCCCCAAAGCCAAACATATGAACACCAAGTATGCCTGTATACGAAATATCATATAAAAGTCCAAAGATAAAGCCGTAAATCACACCATATTTTTGATTCACAAAAGCAGTCATAAATACAAGTGCGAGTAAGATGAAATGAGGTGCTAAAATTTGATTCTCTGAAACAAATGGGAGCTTCACTAAATCGACAAAAATGCTGTCAAATACGAAGATAAACAACATGACGAAAGCAAGAAGGACACGTTTCACGAGCCTTCCTCCTTCGTCAATTCAGATGCATCTGCCGTACTTGTGCTGCGATTCACAACAATCACGCGGTCTAAATTGTTGAGTTCAGCAGCTGGTTCTACATAAATGATTTTTGTCAGTCCGTAATGGTCAGGCTCGATTTCACTCACCTTACCAATCGTTAAGCCTTGCGGGAATACGCCCCCTGCTCCAGATGTTTCAACAAGATCTCCTTTTTTGACATCCCCATCAGCATCGGATTTTAGAATATTCATTGTCAGCATTTTTTTCTTGCTGTCATAACCGTTAATAATTCCATTGAGTTCTTCTTTGCCCTTTTTTGCAAAAATTTTCGTTGAAATTCTATTATTTTGGTCTGTAGAGCTTAGCAACCTTACAGTCGAAGTAAAATTGTTGAGCTTATCACTTTCGATTTTCCCGATTAACGCACCACTCTCATTTGTGACCGCCATATCTTTGTCAACGCCTTGTTTTTTCCCTTTATCAATCATCACAAAACTATCCCAGAGGGACGGGTTTCTCGCAATAACAGTTGATAGAATTGGCGTATAATCACGAATAGAGTTCACATATCCGAGCTGCTTGCGAAGCTTTTTGTTTTCATCTTCTAGTTCTTGAAGTTTCGCCTCATACTGGGTTTGTCCATCAAGTTTTTTTCGAAGACGCTCGTTTTCATCATATGTGTTCTTTAAATCTTGTACGTTCCCATACATACCGGCAATAAATTGTGATGGTTTATGAAAGACACCTTGAAAAAAGCCTGTCGTATCCCCCACTAATTTTTCCGGCCATGAAGCACCTCTGCCGCTTTTCACTGAAAAACCAATCATGGCCACCAGTACGATGACACAGACAAGGAGCAACATTAATCTTTTATTCATAAAAAACTGCGGCATGTCTTACACCTCTTTATTTACGCCCGATTATCTTTTGATTTTCCTTTGAACAAGTGAATATGTTCTAGTGCTTTCCCTGTTCCGATCGCCACACAGTCAAGTGGGTCCTCAGCAATAATGACTGGCATTTTCGTTTCATCGCTAATGACTTTGTCAAGATTACGCAGCAATGCACCGCCGCCTGTTAAAACGATTCCGCGATCCATTATATCTGCTGCCAGCTCAGGTGGCGTTTTTTCAAGAGTGGCTTTTACCGCATCAACAATTGTTTCCACCGTATCGCGAAGCGCTTTTGCAATCTCTTCTGCCGTAATAGAGATCGTTTTTGGCAGACCTGTTAAAAGGTCACGTCCGCGAATGTCCATCTCATCATGCACGTCTGGCTGTGCAGAACCGATTTCCATTTTAATCGCTTCTGAAGTACGGTCACCGATCATCAGATTATACGTTTTACGAATATAGCTGCTGATCGCATCATCCATTTCATCTCCTGCAACACGGATCGATTGAGAAGTCACAATGCCGCCAAGTGAAATAATGGCCACTTCTGTTGTACCGCCGCCAATATCCACAACCATACTTCCTGTTGGCTCCCATACAGGCAGGTTAGCACCGATTGCCGCAGCAAATGGCTCTTCAATAGGGTATGCGTCACGTGCACCAGCTTGTCTTGTTGCATCAATGACTGCTCGCTCTTCTACAGCTGTAATACCAGATGGCACACATACCATCACGTAGGGTTTACGAGCAAATAGCCCTTTGTTTTTAAGTGCTTGATTAATGTAATATTTCATCATTTTTGCTGTCGTCTCGTAATCAGCAATGACTCCGTCTTTCATTGGGCGAAGTGCGACAACATTACCAGGTGTACGGCCAATCATGTTTCTAGCGTCATTTCCGACCGCCACTATAGACTTCGTATCAGTTTCCAAAGCTACGACCGAAGGTTCTCTCACAACAATTCCTTTTCCTTTAATAAAAACAAGCGTATTCGCTGTTCCAAGATCTATTCCAAGGTCTTTTGTACCAATTCCAAACATATGTATGTATCTTCCTTTCTTAAACCAAAATTCCCTTTAGGGAAAAACTCATAAACTCTATTATATCGTAAAACATCGAAAAAAAAAGTGTTACAAATACCCTTTTTCCTTCAAACTCACAAATTTTTGATCACCTATGACAAGATGATCAAGCAGCTGTATTCCAATCAGCTTTCCACATTCAAAAAGTCGCTTTGTGACTTCAATATCTTCCCTGCTAGGCGTCGGATCTCCAGATGGATGGTTGTGCACACATATAAATGAAGCAGCCGAACGTTTAAAAGCCTCTTTGAAAATTTCGCGCGGGTGAACAATCGATGAGTTCAGACTTCCAATAAACACAGTATGTTTATGAAGAACTTGATTTTTTGTATTGAGATAAAGACAAACGAAATTTTCCTGCGTCAAAAATCTCATATCTTCCATCACAAAGTTCGCCCCATCCTCTGGCGTGCGGATGACATAACGGTTGTCCGTCGTTTGATGGTGTAATCTAGTGCCGAGTTCTAACGCAGCTAAAAGAGAGATCGCCTTCGCTTTTCCAACTCCTCGAATCTTCGACAGTTCTTCAATAGAAGCTTCTTTCACAGAACGAAGGCCTCCAAATGTTTGCAGAAGTCTTGCGGAAATTTGAAGAACAGATTCCTTTTTTGTGCCTGTCCTAAAAAGGATCGCGACAAGTTCATGATTTGATAAACTGCTTGGACCATATTTGATAAATCGTTCTCGCGGTTTTTCATCATGAGGGAAATGCTTAAGCAACATAGGGAAATGGTTAATGATGAACACTCCTTTTGAATTCCTTCCCGTCATCAAAAAGGGGTGATTCCAAATGTTTCAAGCACTCTAACTGTTTTGGCAATAGGGAGACCTACAACGGAAAAATAATCACCGTCTATTTTTTGAACAAACAGTGCGCCTTTCCCTTGAATGCCGTAGCTTCCCGCTTTATCAAGCGGTTCGCCCGTTTCGATATAGCGGTTGATTTCATTTTGCGTAAGCGTCCAAAATGTCACTTCTGTCTGTTCATAAAATGTTTCTTTTCTATTCTCTGACTGAATCGTGACACCAGTCAAGACTTGATGTGTCTTTCCTGACAATAATTGAAGCATTGTGGCCGCTTCTTCCTTGTCTTTTGGTTTCCCAAGACATTTGCCGTCAATTGCAACAATCGTATCTGCACCAATGATCACAGCTTTGGGATGTATTTTTTGAATATCATTTGCTTTTTGTTCTGCCAACCATTGGACGTTCTCAGCAGGCGAAAGGTTTCGATTTATTTCTTCTTTTAAGTGACTTGCTTGAATGTCATAAGAAAACCCTGCTAGATCAAGCAATTCTTTTCTTCTAGGTGATTGAGATGCGAGAATCAATTGGTTCATGTTCGTTCATCCTTTCAGGGTTTAGCCTAAGAAGTAAGATACCCATTCATCCTATCAAATGTACATCTTACCGACAATTTACGAAAATTCATTTTTCATGTTCCTTCATCATTATGTTGGATGCAAAAGAAAAAAACTAGTCATTTTTTGACTAGTTTGCTCTCTTAAAAAATGATTTTACGTATTTAATTGATCAAGCAGCGCTTGCTGAGATTTCCACCCATTTTCAGCCGTTGGGTCATTTAACAGTTGCACCGCTTTCAGCAAACTGCTTTTAGCTGATGCGTCAGTTGTTTTGGCACTTTCCAGCTCAGAGATCAGCTGCGTGACTTCCTTTTTCTCTACTTCATCCCCTGCAATCACCTTTGAAGATAATACAGAAGCCTTCTCTATTAAACCAGTCAGCTCATCTGGCACTTGAAATGAGAGCTCCTTACCGCCCCATGCTTCAAAGTGCTGATCGATTAGCTTCTTCCCAACAGCACTTGTCATGCCTTGTTCTGTTGCAAGCCCAGCAATCACATAATATCCATCATCCATTGAAACCTTTTTCCCCGCATATCCTGCATCTTTTAAACTGGTAACCAAGTCATCTGCTCCTTTTTCAGAGGAAAACTTTCCAGCCTGTACGACAAAAGTTGAAAAACTGCCAGAGACACTTTTTTCACCTTTGTTCTCTTTTGATTCATCTGTATCTCCCGCCGCTGGCGGCGCATCACCTCCGGCTTTCATCGCAGATTGGTTTCCGGATGCTGAGACACTGACATGGTCACCGCCTGACGGATTTGCTGAACCGTCTTTGCTTAAGCTTAGTGCAAACACGCCGAGGCCTGTCCCAAGAACCACTGCAAATACAATCGTTGTCATCACTCTCTTGAAGGGACCGCGGTTTTTACTGAACTTCTGATCAAATGAGCCTTTTTTCTTTTGATAAGGCGTGACGACCTTTGGATCAGAGTGGTAAATATGATCAGCTGCATCGTCCCACTGGAAATCTTCTTCTTTTGGTTTAGATGGATCTTCCTGTGAAGCAGCTGTCTCCTGTTCTGATTTCCTCTTTTCCTCCCAATTCGAAAACGTCACATGATCCTCTTGCTGTTTTTTGGGCTGATGATCTTCTTCATGAAGCATTTCTTCCTTGCCATTAATATTGACCTTTAACCCTTGTTTTTTTGCCTGCCTTTTTTTCATTGTCATTCCCCGCTTTCTGACATTGTTTGTAAGAAAGACCTTTTTGTCCAATGAATCAGTGCGAATTTAACCCGTCCTTCTTTCTGTTTCACACTTTAACATAGCAGATAAAAAAAAGAACAAGACTTTTGTCGGCAGGTTAAAAAAGTGTTCGCCAATTTTTTCACCCAAATAATCCGCTGAATGGGCTTAAGACATGAGACCCAAAAAGATAAAACCAAAAAGAAAAAGCGATCGCAGGAACAAAGGGAAATGGCTCGTCAAATCGAAAGGAAAAGACCTTCGCATAGACCATTCCGCCGACAGATGAGAGGAAAAGAATGATGAGGAATGCCTTTAAACCAAAGCAAAACGCAAGCACACCGAACAGCTTCATATCAGCCCCTCCCATGCTGTTTGGCTTAAAACGATCTAAACTATAAAATAAGAGAAAACAAAAAAGCAGAGAAGCCGCTCCTTCCCACCAAATAAGAAATGGTTCTAGCGTGCGGTATATGACGAATAGAGGAAAAAAGAAGAGAAACAGCTCGTTTGGTACCCTCATATAAAGAAGATCGCTCACGACAGCAATCACGAATAAACTACAAAGAATCACAAGAAAAAGGCCTTCAAACGAAAAACCAGCGTTCCTATAAATGAGCAAAAAAAGGCTGCCTGACAGCAGCTCAATCATTGGATATAACAAAGACAATCGGGTGCTGCAATGTTTACACGACCCTCTCAATACAATATACGAAACGAGCGGAATCATTTCATACAGAGAAAGTGGCTGTTTACAAATGCCGCAGTGAGAACGCGGAAAGAGTATGGACCGCTTCATTGGCAGTCTTTCACCAACTAGATGAAAAAACGATCCCATGGTGATGCCTGCAAGAAACACAAAAATGTCAATCATATTCAGTGGCTCCTTCCGGGGATAAGATAGACCGGATTGTACCATAGCCAGTTACGTTGAGCACCTAGTGAAAATATGATTTTATCCCTCTTCTACACATCAAAAGAAAAAGACACAAATGGCATAGTAGCCATTTGCGTCTTTTCATTACCCTATAAGACGATTTCGTATATCTGAAATAAAATAAAGGGAGCCAGTGACAAGTATAATTGCCAAGGGATCACCGCTTTTTTTCTGAATCCATTCAAGCACTGCACGAGGGTCATCGTCATACGATTTTGTTTCTAAATGACTACATGCATAAAGCTTTTCCGCTGATTCAGCTCTTGGAAAATCAAACGAAACAAAATGAATAGAAGAACTAATGGCTTCAAGCTTTTCAATCATTTGTTTGTACGGCTTATCTTTTAAAGCGCTAAAACATACATGCATCTGTTTACTGGAAAAATGAGCTTGTACGGTTTCGATTAAACGGTCCATCCCCTCTTCATTATGAGCACCGTCGAGATAGACAGGAGGATGATCTTTGACCTTTTCAAATCTCCCAGCCCATACTGCTTGCCGAATCCCTTCATACAAATGCTCTTCTGTCACGCTGATATGGCCTTCTTGCTCCAGCCATTCAATCAATAGAACGGCAAGAGATGCATTTTGCCTTTGGTGCGTTCCAATTAACCCTGTTTCAAGCTCTGGATACTGCCTTTTTGGGGTGCGTAACGTGAAACGTTCACCTGTTTCTGTCGGCTGCTGCTGATCAAAGGTACATGTATCATGTAACGAGATGCATACGGCATTCTTTTCTATTGCAGCGTTTTGAATGACAGCTAGTGCCTCTCGTTGATGAACAGCCGTGATCATGGGAATACCATCTTTTATAATGCCTGCTTTTTCAGCTGCAATCTGTTCAAGTGTGTCGCCTAAAATCGCCATATGGTCATGGCCAATTGACGTAATGGCCGTTAAGATCGGCACTGCAACATTTGTTGAATCAAGCCTTCCGCCAAGCCCTGTTTCCAATAGGACAAAGTCTACTTGGCGCACATGGGCAAAATAAGCAAATGCACATGCTGTAATGATTTCAAATTCTGTTGCTGCGCCAAGCTCTGTTCCATCTAATTCATCAACATAAGGCTTTATCTCATTCACCAAATTCAGCCATTCTTCATCCTGAATAGGCGCTCCATTTACGCTGATTCGTTCATTGAACGTTAAAATAAACGGAGAGGTGAAAGTTCCAACTGAATAGCCGGCTTCTTGTAAAACGGAACGAGTAAACGCAATCGTTGATCCTTTTCCATTTGTACCAGCAACATGCACCGCTTTTATTTTTTGTTCTGGATGGCCTAGTCTGTTCATTAGCCACTTCATTCTTTCAAGACCTGGTTTTACGCCAAAGGCCAGTCTGCTATGAATCCACTCAATGGCTTCATGATAGGTTGTAAACAATGTCATCTCTCTTTTCATACGAAATTTTCAAAAAAGACGACTCCATTCCGTTAGGAGCCGTCTTTTCAACATTATGCTTTCAGCTCTTCAATCCGCTTTTGAACAGCTTCGCGTTTTGCGACATAATCACGTTCTTTCGCACGCTCTTCTTCTACGACACTTTCAGGCGCTTTTTTCATAAAGCCTTCGTTGCCAAGCTTTTTCTGTACTCGTTCTACTTCTTTTGTCAGCTTATCAAGCTCTTTTTGCAGACGAGCAATTTCTTCATCTAAGTTGATTAAGCCTTCAAGCGGTAGAATGAGTTCTGCTCCAGAAATGACAGCCGTCATCGCTTTATCACTAGCTGGGACATCTGTGCCAATTTCAAGAACACTTGGATTCGTGAAGCGCTCAATATATGAACGATTCTTCTCTAAACGCTCCTGAACATCAGATGTGGATGCTTTGATGTAAAGCTCGACTTGCTTGCTCATTGGCGTGTTTACTTCACTGCGAATGTTACGAACAGAGCGAATGAGTTCAACGAGCAGCTTCATGTCAGCAGAAGCTTGCTCATTTGAAAGCTCCGGCTTCACTTCAGGCCATTTCGCAACGGTAATGGACTCACCTTCATGCGGAAGATGCTGCCAGATTTCTTCTGTTAAGAACGGCATAAACGGATGAAGAAGTCTCATCGTTTGATCTAAGACATACGCAAGGATCGAACGAGTCGTTTTCTTCGCAGCTTCATCTTCTCCATAAAGCGGAAGCTTCGCCATCTCAATATACCAATCACAGAAATCATCCCAAATGAAGTTATATAAATGTCTGCCAACTTCGCCGAATTCATACTTGTCAGCAAGCTGTGTGACACTTTCAATCGTTTCATTTAAGCGGGTTAAAATCCATTGGTCAGCAACTGATTTTTCACCTGTCAAATCAAGTTCATCATACGTTAAACCATCCATATTCATTAAAGCAAAACGGGATGCGTTCCAAATTTTGTTCGCAAAGTTCCAAGTGGATTCAACCTTTTCAAAACTGAAGCGAAGATCCTGACCTGGTGAGCTTCCAGTGGCTAAGAAATATCTTAATGAATCCGCACCGTATTTGTCGATGACCTCCATTGGATCAATTCCGTTGCCAAGCGACTTACTCATTTTACGCCCTTGTTCATCGCGGATGAGCCCATGAATAAGGACATCTTTGAACGGTTTTTCTCCTGTGAATTCAAGACCCTGGAAGATCATACGAGATACCCAGAAGAAAATGATGTCATAGCCAGTTACAAGCAGGTTTGTTGGATAGTAGCGCTTGAAGTCTTCACTGTCTGCATCCGGCCAGCCCATTGTAGAGAATGGCCAAAGCGCTGAACTAAACCATGTATCAAGGACATCGTTATCTTGTTCCCAGTTCTCAATATCTTCTGGCGCTTCCAGTCCAACGTATACTTCTTTCGTTTCTTTATGGTACCAAGCCGGAATGCGGTGTCCCCACCATAGCTGACGAGAAATACACCAGTCACGGATATTTTCCATCCAGTGTAAATACGTCTTTTCAAATCGATCCGGAACAAATTGGACTTGGTCATCACCTTTTTGCAGGTTGATGGCTTCATCCGCCAGCGGCTGCATTTTCACAAACCATTGTGTAGATAAATATGGTTCAACTACAGCTCCGCTTCGCTCACTATGACCAACTGAATGCATATGATCCTCAATTTTGAATAAAATGCCTTCTTCTTGTAAATCTTTCACCAGCTGTTTACGGCATTCGAAGCGGTCCATTCCTTTGTATTGCAGCGCATTTGCATTCATTGTGCCATCTTCATTCATGACAAGAATTCGCTCTAGCTCATGGCGGTTTCCAAGCTCAAAATCATTCGGGTCATGAGCAGGTGTAATTTTCACAGCCCCTGAACCAAACTCCATATCGACATAGTCATCACCGACGATTGGGATCTCACGTCCTGTAATTGGTAAAATGACTGTTTTTCCAATCAAATGCTGATAGCGTTCGTCTTCAGGATGCACAGCTACTGCCGTATCTCCAAGCATTGTTTCAGGTCTTGTTGTCGCAATTTCAATTGAACCTGTTCCATCTGCCAGCGGATATCTCAAGTGATAAAACGCCCCTTGAACATCCTTATAAATCACTTCAATATCAGAAAGTGCAGTCTTTGTTGCTGGATCCCAGTTAATGATGTACTCGCCGCGATAGATAAGCCCTTTTTCATATAATTGGACAAACACTTGGCGAACAGCTTTATTCAGACCTTCATCTAATGTAAAACGTTCACGCGAGTAATCTAGGCCAAGACCCATTTTCGCCCACTGGCTGCGAATAAAATCTGCATATTCTTCTTTCCACTTCCACGTTTCTTCCACAAACTTTTCGCGTCCGAGGTCATAACGGCTCACGCCTTCTTCGCGAAGCTTTGCCTCTACCTTTGCTTGAGTGGCAATACCGGCATGGTCCATACCTGGGAGCCATAGAACGTCAAAGCCCTGCATCCGTTTCATGCGCGTCACGATGTCTTGAAGTGTTGAATCCCATGCATGGCCAAGGTGCAATTTTCCTGTCACGTTTGGTGGAGGAATGACGACTGTATATGGATCTTTCGTTTTGTCATTTTGCGCTTCGAAGAATTTCCCTTCAAGCCAGTACGTATAGCGGTCTTTTTCAATCGCATTTGGATCGTACTTTGTTGGCATTTCTTGATTATTTGTTCCCATTTGTGTTACCTCCACATTTTTTCGGCTGATGAAACATAAAAAAAGCCTTTCCATCCTTATAAAAGGACGAAAAAGCTTTTTCGCGGTACCACCTTTTTTCACGGAACACATACACGTGTCCCGTACACTCTAAAGGATAACGGGGTTCTCCCGAATTTCTCTACTTGTTCATTCAAGAAATTAAGCTCACAGGCGACCTTCCAAACAAGTGCATCCTAGGAAACCTTTCAGCTATTGGTTTCCCTCTCTTTAGGGTCTTGCTCGTACTCTTCCTGGTCCACGCTTACGATATATCACGTTCATCAGCACATACTCATCTTTTATTAATATTACTAAATGCCTTTTGTTTTCGTCAATCATCTTTTCCGCTTTTCTTCTGCTTTATACAAATTGGGCAGGCACCCTTCGCTTCATTGCCCATATGATAATAACAAAATGAAGAAGGAGGGCGTTTGATTTTGAAGAAGATCAATCCTTACACACTTCCCCCCTGGCTTAGACAAATTCGGGCAGTTGCCTCCCAAGTCGTTCTCCCGATCGCCATATTTCAAGGGTTTCGCACGATCATTTTCCCCACAACATTTGACGTCCTCATCCTAGGTATTCTTATTTTTCTCGCTTGTGCCTTTCACCTTGATTGGTTTTAAAAACTCACGCTTATGTATCGGTCATTCCTTTACAGAGAAATGATAAAGCCAACACAAAATCACCTCGTCATTCTGCTGATGACGAGGCGTTTTGTTCTTCTTCAAGGCGTCTAGCCTGCTCAATCTCGTGAATCTTCATGACGGTCGGCTCTGAATTTTTCATTTGCCAATACGCTCTTAACAGCTGCTGACAGCTTTCCATCTCATCCTGCCCGCCTGCTTCATAGGCTTTCACCGTATCAAACAGACCTTGCGGATAAGCAAGGTAGCTTAAGAACAAATGAAGCTCTTCCTCCCGAAGGGGATTTCCTTTTTGATACGTATAAAACAAGGAAGTGCATTCAGGACAAGACGTAGGATAGGTTTTGAATGTCCGAAAGTAAAAGGTCAGAAGGTCATAAATGGGGGCGGCCTTTTTGGACCGCTCAAAGTTGGTGAAATGTCCTGTTCCTACATCATTATACAAAAAGTGATGGATCGATAATTGTCCATGATTTAACACAACACGTGTTGTCTCTTGATCTTTCATTTCCTCGTGCCAATCCTCTAATCGTTCAAGCGCAAATTCACTGGCAGACATAGCTTCTGAAAAATACATAGCAGCGGCCAGCTCAAATGGCGACATATACCAAGTTTGCTCTGCCCGCTCTATGAATCGTTCATACATGTCTTTCTCTGTTTCCCATTTGGCCTTGATTTGTGTGTAGTGAGCTTCAATTTCTTGCTCTGTGATGTCCATCATCACTTCAGTTCGTTTATGAAGTCTTGCAATCTCTTGAAATAAATATTCATGTTTATCGTCCTGCTCTTCTCTCTTTTCATTCGTCAGCCATGGCATGAGATAATATGCGTACTGGCTTTCCCGATGACTTGAGAAAAAGGAACCGCTCTTCGTCCGATAAATCGGCACAAAGGAGCGATAACCTTTTGATTCTAATTCAAGCATTTGCTCTGTAAACTGCATTTGTCGATTTGCTTTTACTCGCTTTAGTGCAAATACACCCTGCTTTGTATACACCTTGACGACAGCAGGACTGACAGGTTCAATGTATTCAGCCTCAAGCCCGTATTCGTATAGGACAGATTGAATTTCATCCACGTTCACTCACCACATTTTCTCGGTCGGTCATCGCTTGCTATGCATTGCTTTTTTGATATTCAGGAATATAAAGAATCTGCCCTTCTTCAAGCTCCGCATCGACCGATAATGAGTTCGTTCGAAGGAGCTGCTGCACATTCAACTGATATCGCTCACAAATACGATCGACCGTATCTTCCTGCTGAACTATACAAATTTTCATGCGAGAAAAATCTTCCTCCTCCTGCTTAGCGAACAGCTTCGTTAAATAAAGAGAATTCTCACTGCCAGACGTTTCTCTTACTTCATTTTCAGGCTCCTCCGCTTCTTGGGCAGACTCATACACCTTTGGTTCTTCCCGTTCATATAATCGCTCTATTTGGTAAGTGTCATCCCGCTCCTCCTGCACCGTCTCCATATGATAAGCAGGTGGTTCAAATGCCGGATAAGCCGGAACCGTTTCTTCTTGCTCTTCAGCTGCTTCAGGGTCTTTTCTCACTTCCACCTCAAAGAACGTCTCATCTCGCTCCTCTTCTTCTAATAGCTTAGGCGGTTCAAAAAATGGCGGCTCTTGCACCTGAGCTTCGGGGAAGGAGCGATAACCAAGTGCCACTGCTTCTGCTTGGTCCTCCGGTTCTTCCGGTTCTTCTCGTTCTTCCAGTTCTTCCCGTTCTTCCAATTCTTCCATCTCTTCCTCTTCTTCCATACTCAACAGCTCTATTTCAATTTCTTCCTCTTCTTCCTGATCTTCTTGTTCGGTGCGTGCGTCGTCAATTTGTAATGCAGCCTGTTCCTCATAGTCCTGACGTTCATCGCTTTGCAGCTCTTCTTGTTCCTCATGTTCCGGCTGCGCCTGATATTCATAGGTCACATCGCCATATTCCTCTTCAGTACGATGGACAAATTCATAGGGCTCCTCTACAGGCACTTGAGGCGTTTCTTCATCTAACAGACCCTCAATCGCTAGATCAGCCTGAATGGTGAGCAAACGGCTTTCTGTCAGCTGGTAATCAAACGCATCAATAAACACAAACACATCATTTAAATGACTGATTTTGTTCTTAGGGATGGTGATATCAACTGGAAATTGATGCAGAAGCTCGGCTGTTCCGTCCTCTCTTACCTTCACCTCATCAGCTTGCCTGTATGATGCATAGGAACTGGATTCACCCAATTGCTCCTCTTGATTTATGTTGTATTCTCCTGTTAGCTCGAGTGAACCTCTAATGGAAACATAATCATTCACTTCTTGAACGAGAATGTCAGGATCGAGAGAAATTGACAGCAGCTCACTGACTTCCTGTCCGTTTTTGAAATAAATGGATTCTTCTACCGAAAACTGTAATCGATTGTTTTGAGACAAGTCGGTGTCCTCCTTTCATCTAATCCTTCAAAATAAAATTAGATGTCAATACAGGTGTATGCGGGAGGCGGTGAAAATATGATTGGTTTTCTCCAACGCAAAAAAGCCGATATGTCTCCATATCGGCTCCAGCGTGTAGACAAACCCTCGCATTCGTTGTCAGATCTGCGCGCTGGTGCTCACGAATGTCAATTCGCTCCGCTCCTGTGCTCGACCTTCCTAGACTTCAAAGGTTTTCATTCACGCTGAAAGGAAAACAAAGTGCTAAAAGCAGCCCTTTGTCAATGATGAAAGCCGATATGTCTCCATATCGGCTTCTGTTTATCGACGTAGTTTTTGAAAAACCTTTTCCACTGTCTCAATCGTATATTCGATGTCTTCATCCGTATGAGCAGTTGATAGGAACAGTCCTTCGAATTGAGAAGGTGGAAGGAAGATGCCGTGATCAGCCATTTCCTTGTAAAATTCAGCGAATAAATCAAGATCAGCTGTTTTCGCTTTGTCATAATTGATGACTTGTTCATTTGTAAAGAAGAATCCGATCATGGAACCAGCACGGTTAAACGTTAATGGAATACCATATGCTTTCGCTGCTTTCGACATTCCTTCTTCCAGTCGATCCCCTTTTCGTCTAAACTCTTCATAAGACTCAGGTGTCAGCTGTTTTAATGTTTCGAGGCCGGCAGTCATCGCAAGAGGGTTACCAGATAACGTTCCTGCTTGATAGATCGGACCACTTGGCGCAATTTGTCTCATAATATCCGCTCTTCCGCCATAAGCGCCGACCGGGAGACCGCCTCCAATGACTTTACCAAGGCACGTCAGATCAGGTGTGATGCCAAAATAGCCTTGCGCGCAGTGATAATCTACACGGAAGCCTGTCATGACCTCATCAAAAATGAGTAAAGATCCGTATTGCTCAGTGATGTCTCTCAGTCCTTGCAAGAAACCTTCTTGCGGAGGAACAACGCCCATATTTCCTGCAACCGGTTCTACAATGACACCTGCGATATCGTCTCCAAATTCTTGAAAAGCGACTTGAATGCTTTCTAAATCATTGTATGGAACTGTGATCGTATTGCTTGCAGTACCTTCAGGAACACCAGGACTATCTGGAAGCCCAAGTGTTGCCACACCTGAACCCGCTTTAATCAGTAAAGAATCACCATGGCCATGATAGCAGCCTTCAAATTTCACAATTTTATTTCTGCCTGTAAAGCCGCGTGCTAGACGAAGCGCACTCATTGTCGCTTCTGTTCCAGAGCTGACCATCCGAATAACCTCAATGGAAGGAACTCGTTCTGATACAAGCTTAGCTAACTCATTTTCAACTAAAGTAGAAGCACCGAAGCTTGTACCATGTTCAGCTACTCGCTGAATGCTTTCAACAACACGGTCATTCGTATGTCCTAAAATGAGCGGTCCCCATGATAAGACATAATCGATGTATTCATTTCCGTCAATATCGTATATCTTTGCGCCTTTGCCTCGCTCCATAAAAATCGGGTCTGTGTTGACTGATTTAAATGCACGTACGGGGCTGTTGACACCACCAGGCATTAAATGCTGCGCTTCTTCAAATGCTTGCTTAGATTTTTCATAGCTACGTCCCATTTCAACGTCCTCCTGTCTATCCGTTCTTTATTCTGAGAGCCATTTTGCCGCATCTTTTGCATGATACGTAATGATTAACTCTGCTCCTGCACGTTTCATGCTTGTCAGCATTTCAAGTACAAGCTCTTTTTCAGAAATCCAGCCATTTTGAGCTGCGGCTTTGACCATTGCATACTCTCCGCTCACATTGTAAGCGACAACAGGTAGTGTACATTCATTTTTCACATCACGCATAATATCTAAATAAGAAAGAGATGGTTTGACAATCAGGAAGTCAGCCCCCTCTTCGACGTCAGATTGCGCTTCTCTCAGTGCCTCTAAACGGTTTGCAGGGTCCATTTGATACGTTTTACGATCTCCAAACTGCGGTGTACTATGCGCTGCATCACGAAACGGACCGTAAAAAGCACTTGCGTATTTCACGGCATATGACATCACAGGCACATGAATAAAGCCAGCTTCATCAAGTGCCTCACGGATTGCGATAACAAAGCCATCCATCATGTTTGAAGGAGCGATGATATCTGCACCTGCACGCGCTTGGCTAACAGCTGTTTTTGCTAAAAGCTGAAGAGATTCATCATTTAAAATTTCGCCATCTTCAACGATTCCGCAATGTCCATGATCTGTATATTGGCATAAGCAAGTATCTGCAATGACAACAAGCTCAGGGAAATGCTTTTTGATCTCAAGCGTTGCTCTTTGAACAATGCCATGATCGTGATACGCCTCACTGCCCACATGATCTTTATGATCTGGTACACCAAATACAATGATGGATTGAATGCCAAGATCCACAAGCTCTTGGACTTCTTCTTTCACAATATCCACCGAAATGTGATATACACCCGGCATGGAAGGTACTTCTTTCCGGACATTTTCTCCCTCAACAAAAAAGATCGGATAAATGAAATCAGATGGTCTTAAAAAAGTTTCTCTGACTAGTTCTCTCATTCCTGCGCTTGTACGCAATCTGCGGTGTCTATTAAATTTCATCATTGGTTCAACTTCCTTTCAGATAGATGGCACATCAAATCAAGCATCCCGTCTATCGTATAAATATCTGGGGTTTCTGATGATATCCCGTATTGAAGCAGTGCCTCTTTTGTAAGAGGACCTATCGTCACAAAACAAGTGTCAGATGCAGCGAACTTCGCTACATCTGCCTCCATGGCATGCATAAATGAATGAACAGTGGATGAGCTCGTAAATGTAATAAAATCAAATGATTGCTCCATCATTGCCGATTTGAGGGCGGCAATTCCCTCCTCATCCTTGACTGTTTCATATAAAATCCATTCCTTTACTTCTATGCCAAGCGGAACGAAGGTTTGCTTCACCACATCTCGTGACAGGTGGCCTTTTGCTACAAAAACACGCTCTCCTGGGAGCACATGGTCAAGTAAGGCATCTGCCAGCTCTTCCGCTATAAATCGTTCTGGGACCACATCCACCTTGAAGCCGTGCTGCTTAAGATAGGCGGATGTTTTTTCACCTACAGCAGCCACTTTCAAGTGGGATAAGCTCTTATGTAAATGATGCTCCTCTATATAACTGAGAAAAAAAGACGCACCATTCACACTCGTGAAAACAAGCCATTGGCTTGCTTCTAAGTCTTTTAAAAATGCCTTCGCTTTTTCTTTTGTGAGCGTAGGCTCAAACCTGATAAGAGAGGTTAAAACTGCATGACCGTTCAGCGCTTCAATCTTCTGCTGAAACACACCCGCTTGACGTTCATTTCGAGTGACAAGCACTGTCTGCCCGTGAAGCGATTTGGCTAAGGTCATCGAGAGGACAAATCCTTTTTCACCTTGTCGATCAAACCCTTTGCTCCCTTATCAGCCATCTGCTTCGCGCACGCTGTACCAATTGCCTCAGGGTCAATGCCTGTTACGGTTTCTCTAATAATCGTGTGCCCGTCAGCAGATGCCACAAGACCCGTCAGTTCAATTTCATCACGCTCATTCATCGTCGCGTAACCAGCGATCGGCACTTGGCAGCTGCCATCCATTTGCTTGAGAAAAGCTCTTTCAGCGAGGACCGTTTTCTTCGTATATTCATTCGTAAATTGAGCCAGAAGCTGCAATAGCTCTTCATCATCTCCGCGGCATTCGATCGAGAGCGCGCCTTGTCCAACGGCAGGCAGGCAAGTATCAGGAGATAAAAATTCCGACACGACCTCTTTGCTCCATCCCATTCTGGACAGGCCGGCAGCAGCTAGAATAATGGCATCATATTCTTCATTTTTCAGCTTCTCAAGTCTTGTATCGATGTTTCCTCGAATCCATTTAATCTCAAGATCTGGTCTCTCCTGAAGAAGCTGCGCACTGCGCCGTAAGCTGCTCGTTCCCACAATGGCTCCCTTTGGCAGTTCATGAAGACGGAGATGATCCTTCGAAATAAGGGCATCCCGCACATCCTCACGCTCAGGAATACAGCCAATGACTAAACCTTCCGGAAGAGCGGCCGGCATATCTTTCATGCTGTGCACCGCCATATCAATGTCATGATTCAGCATCGCCTGTTCAATCTCTTTGACAAACAGTCCTTTTCCGCCAACCTTTGATAAGGTCACATCTAAAATTTGATCACCCTTCGTTACAATTTCTTTTATTTCGAAAGAATAAGAAGGGTTTAGTTCAGACAGCTTTTGAATGACCCATTTTGTTTGTGTAATCGCAAGCTTACTTCGTCTAGAACCTACTTTAATTGTACGCATTACGTCTTCCTCCCGACAAAGCCCTTAAGACTCATCATTATTGAAACCAATGAAAGGTTGATAAGCTACCAAGCAGAAAATAATTGATCATCAGCACAAGAAATGAAGCGACATTCCAACGTGCCACGATTTTGCCCTGCATATTTCTCACCAATCTGATATATAAGTAAAAGCCGTATAAAAACAGCATAATAAACGAACCAAGCACCTTTGCATCTGTCCAGTACAACGTATCATACGAAATATATGCCCAAATAATGCCGAGAATTAAACTAAGCAAGAGCATTGGTACACCAATAATATTTAACACGTAGGCCATATGATCAAGCTTTGATAAGTCTTCGATTCTCAGAAGCCATTTTCCCCATTTTTTCTTTTTCAGCAAACGATATTGAAAGAGATAGAGAAGCGAAAAAGCAAATGAAAGAGAAAAGGCACCGTATGATAAAATGGCCATCGTAATATGAATCACGAGCAGTTCACTCGTCAGCTTCCCCGCTAGTTCCGCCGAATGGAGATCAGATGGTGTAAAGGTGTGAATCGCCATCATGGAAAAACCAATCACATTTGTAAAAAAGACAATAAACTCAACGCGCAATACTTTTGTGAGGACAAGTGAAAGTGTCACAAGCACCCACGTATAAAAATATAACCCCTCTGCTACATTCAACACAGGGAATCGGTCTGTTTCCATCATAATATAGAACATGTAGACTGTTTGCAGCAGCCAGACAATAGAAAGCAACCAGAAAGCCATTTTTCCAGCCTTCCGGTTGTGTTGAAGAAAATCTATGAAATAGAACAAGACACTGAGTGCATAGATCAAGATCGTCGCTTCGTTGAGTCTCGCTACAATGGGTTCCATCATCGCTTAATCACTCACTGGCAACTGTAGCAAAGCCTTGTGCCATATTTGGTTTAAACAGCTGAAATGACCCTTGCTCTACCTGTACAGGCTCTGCCTTTTGCTCTTCATCTTCAACCTGTAAATCAAAGATTTCTTTAAAGAGTAAAAGTTTTTCTTCTGCATTCGGCTCCCCGGCAATTTCTTTTGCCTTTAAGATAGGATCTTTCAGCATTTGATTAATGATGCTTTTCGTATGTTTATTTAACAGCTTCATTTCACGGTGTGAGAGGTTTGGAAGCTTTCGTTCAATGCTTTGCATCGTATCCGCTTGAATCGTGAGCGCCTTTTCTCTTAGAGCAGAAATGACAGGAACAACACCAAGTGTATTAAGCCATTGCTTAAATTCCACAATTTCTGCTTCAATGAGGAGTTCAACCTGCTCAGCCACTGCACGGCGCTCTTTTAAGTTGGCTGCCACAATGCCCTCAAGGTCATCAATGTCATACAAAAAAGCACCTTCCACTTCAGAAATGACGGGATCTAAATCGCGGGGTACTGCAATATCCACCATAAATAGGGGTCTGCCTTTCCGCTTTTTATTCGCACTTTCGACCATTTCTTTTGTAATGACAAATTGTTTAGCACCAGTCGAGCTAATCACAATGTCCGCTTCAGATAATGTTTTTTCTAATTGGTTTAAGCTTTTAGGCTCTCCTGAAAAACGTCCGGCCAATTCTTTTGCCTTCTCATACGTTCGATTGATGACCGTCACCTGACCAATTCCTTGGCCTTGAAGGTTTTGTGCTGCAAGCTCGCCCATTTTACCCGCACCAAGAATAAGGACATGCTTATCAGAAAGACGTCCAAAGATTTTTTTGGCAAGCTCGACAGCTGCATAGCTGACAGACACAGCATTAGACGCAATATCTGTTTCCGCATGAGAGCGTTTTGCAACGGTGACCGCCTGCTTAAATAAATAATTGAAAACGGTACCAATCGTCTTCTCCTCTTGAGCTGTTTTAAAGCTGGAACGCACTTGACCGAGTATTTGTGTTTCACCAATCACCATGGAATCAAGTCCACAGGCCACACGGAATAAATGCTCAACCGCTCCATCGTTTTCATAAAACTTTAAATATGGAGAGACATCCTCTTTTTCTAAACCGAACCAATCTGCTAAAAATCTTTTTATATAAAACCGGCCAGTATGAAGCTGATCTACAACTGCGTAGATCTCTGTTCGATTACATGTTGAGATGACGATATTCTCTAGAATGCTTTTTTCTTCTTTAAGCTTGGACATCGCTGTTCCGAGCTCGCTCGGTTCAAAGCTCAGCTGTTCCCGTATCTCAACAGGGGCTGTTTTATAATCTAAACCCACAACAAGAATATGCATAACTTCAGCTTGCACCCCCAACGCCCTGTCTAATTTATAATAATTATAATATAGAATTTATTATTTATAATGATTATAACATATATTCATTTTTAACTGGATAAAAATTGTGAACAGATTTCAAAAATGTTGTGATATAGTAGAAAAATGTTCGACATCGATTATGCCATATCATCACTTCAAGCAATTTACCAGATTTGGCGTGTGCGGACAAATGATCTGCTTAAAAGAAGGTGACATCTTTGAAGAAGAAATCCATTTTGCTGCCGCTCACTTTGCTGGCTGTAGCGCTATATGCCATTCTCTCAGGAGGTCAATTTGACATTTGGAAGGACCAGGAGAAATGGTATACACTTGTACTGCTTTTTGGCCTTGCTTTCTTATATCAAGGAAAAAAGGAGCAGGAAACCTCTCATGTGTTTATCGGTATGCTCATGACAGGCCTTGCGCTACACTTTATCCTTCAGCCGAAATTGGACCATTGGCCAGACACATTTACGATGATTGTGTTCATCGTCGGCCTTGCGCTTTTGATGAAATCATCTCAGAAAAAGGAATACCGTATAGAAAGTGTTGCTTTAATTGCACTCGGTCTGTTTCTTTATTTCTTTCAGCAAATTACAAAACAGCTTAGCTCACTCTCTATCCCTACTTCCGGCTTTGAATTGTACTGGCCCTATGTACTGATTGCAGTCAGTCTCCTCTTATTATTTTTAAAAAGGAAATAACTTATACAATAAAAAGGCATCTGCTCATGGGACTGACCCCATAAAGTGAGACAAATAAAAAACACCTTCAAGTTTGAAAACGGATCGTTGTTATCCGAAATAAGACGTGGAGGTGTTTTTTTCTATGGGGACAAGAGTG
>NZ_JBSPZB010000024.1:0-55400 GCF_053851875.1 Bacillus sp. A015 | reverse complement strand
CACTCTTGTCCCCATAGAAAAAACACCTCCACGTCTTATTTCGGATAACAACGATCCGTTTTCAAACTTGAAGGTGTTTTTTATTTGTCTCATCTTATGGGGTCAGTCCCAAGCCCTCAGTGCTTTTCATATGTCATTATGATACTTGCTGTTCTACCTTTACTCGTTTAATGAAGAAAGCGATGACTAAGCCAACGACGGTCATGATGACAGCAAAGATAAATGCATGCTGTACGCCATTTGTAAAGGCTAGCAGCTGATTCACCGGATTTGCCGGATCAGCGACATTTTTCATAAAACTGCGGGCACCTGATGAAAGGATAGAGATACCGACCGCAGTACCAATTGCTCCTGACACCTGTTGCAGGGTATTCATAATCGCTGTTCCATGCGGATATAGCTCTGGTGGGAGCTGATTTAATCCGTTTGTTTGTGCAGGCATCATGATCATAGCGATTCCTACCATTAAGGTAATATGAAGGGTCACAATATATCCAATCGATGTATTCACACTTAAATTCGTGAAGCCAAACATCGTCGCTGCGACAATGACAAGACCTGGGATTACAAGCCATTTCGGTCCAAACTTATCAAATAGACCACCCATGATTGGAGATAGGAGTCCGTTGATAATTCCACCCGGTAACAGCATTAAACCAGCTGTAAATGTTGAAAGCGCCAAGGATGTTTGCAGATATAATGGCAAAATCATCATAGCAGAAAGCATCACCATCATACACACTAAGATCAGAAGTAACCCAATGACAAACATCGGATATTTAAATGGGCTTAAGTTAAGCATCGGCTCTTTCATATTCAGCTGTCTAAGGGAGAACACAAGAATACTAATCACACCTACAACAATCGCCACGATGACATGCATGCTACTCCATCCACCGCCTTCACCGGCACTACTAAAGCCATACACAATTCCACCGAAACCAATAGTTGAAAGCACAATCGATAGGATGTCGATTTTCGGTCTAGTTGGTTCCGTAATATTTTGCATAAAGATATAACCAAATACCAGTGCAGCTATTAATAACGGAAGCGAAATCCAAAAAATCCAATGCCATGTCAACGATTTAAGAATAAGACCGGAGACCGTTGGACCTACTGCTGGTGCAAACATGATCACAAGGCCAATAATCCCCATGGATCTGCCTCGTTTATGAGGCGGAATGATCACCAATATCGTATTAAACATCAATGGAAGAAGCAATGCGGTTCCAACTGCCTGCACGACACGTGCAACCATTAAAATACTAAAGACTGGCGCAACCGCAGCAATAAATGTTCCGATGATTGAAAATATCAACGAAGTAATGAAAAGCTGTCTTGTTGTAAACCATTGAAGAATCAGTCCTGAAATCGGTACGAGAATACCCAGTGTTAATAAATATCCTGTTGTCAGCCACTGAGCGGTCGTCGCTTCAATTCCAAAGTCTAACGTTAAACTCCTCAGTGCCATGTTTAGTGCCGTTTCACTGAACAGACCAATAAATCCAGCTGTAATAAATGAGATAATAATGGGCAGCGTTCTAATATCAGAAGCTGCTGCTTGCTGTTTGCTCATATTAAGTTGGCTCCTTTTCTTTTTTCAGTTTAGATGAACCATAGGAAGTCAGGCTGGTCAGAAATGAGCCACTTCAATGTCTATTGAAAGACGGATAAAACCTGTCTTTCTGCAGCGAATTGAGCAATTTCTTCGATTGAATAGCCAGATTCATGTATATAAAACATGAGTTCAGGCGTCATTGGAGAGGACATACATAATGTCGTCAGCTCAATATCCTGTATGTTCGCTTCCCCTTTTTCTTTCGCTTCCTTCAGCAAATCACGAATGATTTGTTTAAGCGATTGACTGTAATGACAATCATATACTTTACTTGTCTGCTCTAAATTTCCAGAAATCGTGAGCATCCGAATCCAGTCTAAATGGTGCCCGACTATGAGATGGATCTCCTCGAGAACATAACGTAAACGATCTCGAACAGGTTGATCACTTATTTTGCTCAAGTAAAGACGCAAAGCAGGGATCAGTCGTTCAAACCTCTCTCCAAGTATAGAAAGACACAAATCACTTTTATTTGCATAGCGGCGGTAAAGTGTCCCTTGCCCAACACCAGCGGTTTTCGCAATTTTATGCATGCTGACATTTTCTACGCCAAACTCTTGAAACAAGGAGAAAGCGACCTCTTCAATTTCCTTCCCAATATCCTTTTCCATGATGCTCACCTTCTTTACCTTCATCCACATTGCACACATCTCTATATATTTCAAATTAAGACTCTTTAGGTTGTTAGGACAATTGTCCCGATATTATCTTACGGACAACTGTCCGATTTGTCAATCACTATTTTTTACTCATGATCCTTCTCTCTATTCTATTAAATGAAAATTGCTGTTTATCATTATTTAGACCGATTTTCCATTTTGAGAGAATCATGTATCATCAATAAAGAAAGCGTTTTCAAAAAAGGGAGAGGGGAATGCCTACATGTCTTACCGTGTGAAACGAATGTTGCTGCTGCTTGTCACTGGATTATTCATGAGTTTGTCCACATTTACTGCTGCCTCAGCACAAACCGGTGGATCGTTTTATGAACCTTTTAACAACTATAATACAGGGTTATGGCAAAAAGCCGATGGGTACTCGAATGGAAACATGTTTAACTGTACATGGCGTGCCAATAATGTCTCCATGACGTCATTAGGTGAAATGCGTTTATCGCTCACAAGTCCTTCCTATAACAAGTTTGACTGCGGGGAAAACCGCTCCGTTCAAACATACGGCTACGGGCTTTATGAAGTCAGCATGAAACCAGCAAAAAATGTAGGGATCGTTTCTTCGTTCTTTACTTATACGGGTCCAACTGATGGTACGCCTTGGGATGAGATTGACATCGAATTTCTAGGAAAAGATACCACAAAGGTACAATTCAACTACTATACCAATGGTGTAGGAAATCATGAAAAAATCGTCAACCTTGGTTTTGATGCAGCAAATGCTTATCACACCTATGCATTCGACTGGCAGCCAAACTCAATTAAATGGTATGTCGATGGACAATTAAAACATACCGCCACCACTCAAATTCCTCAAACACCAGGAAAAATTATGATGAACCTGTGGAATGGTGCAGGTGTCGATGAATGGCTCGGCTCCTACAACGGTGTTACACCACTCCATGCACATTATAACTGGGTGCGTTACACAAAAAGATAACATCACCAGAAAACCTGTGACAAGTCACAGGTTTTCTTCATCTCTCAATTCTTCAGATGTGAATGGAATAAAGATGATACTGCCTTGTGACCTCAAAAAACCCTCTGTCATTTAAATAGAACTGGTTTTGAGTTGATGAACCAGCTTTTTTTCATAACTGTGGATAATATCTTCATAACTTTCTATTTTGAAATCTAATCGTTTAATCGTCTCTTCCATTTCCTTATGTTTTTCTAAGAGTCTTTCTCGTTCATTAACCAAAATGCTTTTCCGTGAAGACAATGTATGATCATCTCCCTCAATAAATAAAGCCGTATATTCTCTGAGCGCATCGATTGAAAGACCTGCATTTCTCATACATTTGATAAATTCAATCCATTGAATATCATCCTCCGTATAATCACGAATACCGTTCTCATCACGTCTGATTGGTCTAATTAAACCAATGTTCTCATAGTACCTGAGCGTCGCAGTGGACAATTCAAGCTGTTTTGCGGCTTGTGCTATTTTCATTGTTTTCACCCTTCTCTTCTTTCTTTCACCTTATCATCTCTCCCTTTCCTCATCATCTCCATTTTGATAAAGAAAACAAGATGCTTTTGGCTCAATTCGTATTAAGGATGAATTCGTTACACCGGAGGATTCCATCTTGACTTAGAGTTCACTTTAAGACGTACAGTATAGGGGAAGAAACGAATTTCACTTTTGAAAGGATGATCAAGAATGTGTCAGACGCACCAATCACACGTTTTAAGTGTTTCACATGCAAAAGCGAACTTTGAACGGACAACCATTGAACGAAGAGCCCTTCGTCCACATGATATTTTAATTGATATTCAATTTAGCGGTATCTGTCATTCAGATATCCACAGTGCATTCGACGAATGGGGAGGCGGCATTTTCCCAATGGTTCCAGGGCATGAGATCACTGGGGTCGTTGCAGCTGTAGGTGATGCTGTCACGAGGTTTAAGATTGGAGATCGTGTAGGAGTCGGTTGTTTTGTAGATTCCTGCGGTACCTGTGAATATTGTCAAAATGGAGACGAGCAGTATTGCACGAAAGGGGTCGTCCAAACGTATAACAACCTTGACTATGACGGGGAACCGACTTATGGCGGCTATAGTCAGAAGATTGTCGTGACTGAACGATTTGTCATCAGCATTCCTGATCAACTGCCTCTTGATGCCGCAAGTCCTCTTCTCTGTGCTGGCATTACAACTTATTCACCGTTAAAGCACTGGAAGGCAGGTCCTGGCAAAAAGGTTGCCATTGTCGGAATGGGCGGGCTCGGCCATGTCGCCATTCAATTCGCACGCGCACTTGGTGCTGAGGTGACTGTTTTGAGCCGCTCTTTGAATAAAAAAGAAGAGGCACTGTCGTTTGGCGCAAAGGACTATTTTGCCACAAGTGATCCCGATACATTTAAAACACTAGCCGGTCAATATGATGTCATTCTGAATACGGTCTCTGCCAATATCAACGTGGACGCCTATTTGTCCTTACTTCGTGTGGACGGAACCTTGGTGAACGTTGGTGCACCACCTGAGCCAGATCAATTCCACGTCTTTTCATTAATCACCGGTCGTCGCAGCATGGCCGGATCACTCGTTGGCGGCATTCAGGAGACTCAAGAAATGCTTGATTTCGCAGCTGCTCACAACATCTCGCCACAAATTGAAGTGATCAACGCAAACCAAGTCGATGAAGCCTATAAACGCGTACTCAAAAGTGATGTCCGTTACCGCTTTGTCATTGATATTTCAACCTTATGATCGAATTCATTTTAAAAGACTAGCCTCATTGGCTAGTCTTTTGATATTTCAACCATTTATCACGATGTCCTCATGAAGATGTGGATATCCTGTTCAAACGTTTATTGATTATTATCGCCGTTTTCGTGATATTAGGGTTTCCTTTCATACGAGATACAAAAAAGTAGTGATTGCTTTAGGCTGTATCTGTTTACTGATCATGATCACGTTAAAAAACCACATATGAGTAGTGGCGGAATAAATAAATGATTCTCTCAAAATCTGATCCGAAAATATTGACACCAAATAAATAATCATGTTATTATTATAAATTTGATTATTTTACCTCGATTTGTGGTATCCTTAAAGTAGGTACTTAATATGGAGGTGGATGATATGTTTCAAATTGGTGATAACATTGTGTATCCAATGCATGGAGCAGGTATAATTGAAGCCATAGAAGAAAAGGAATTCTCTGATGAAAAACAACAGTATTATGTCATTAAGATGTCCGTTAGCCATATGAAAGTGATGATTCCAACAAGGAAGATGTCGAGATCAAGTATAAGACCCGTTACAGATGTACTTGCATTAAAGAACATTATACACATTTTTCAGAATGGAAAATCAGATAAATTATTGCCGTGGAAAGAAAGATATAAAATCAACACGAACAAAATAAAAACTGGCGACATACAAGATGGCGTCGAAGTTGTACGTGACCTCATGCGAATGAAGAAAGAAAAAGCACTGAATGCAAGCGAAAAGAAAATGCTTGACGATGCTTATGGGTATTTGCTTAGTGAGCTTGAAGTCATCGAAGGAATTACTGAAAAACAAATAAACAGTTTCTGTTAAGATTCTCTACCTTCTTCCCCATTTTCGAATACATTTCTCTACGAACAAATTCCCTCTCTTTGAACTCAGTAAAGAAAAAGAAATTATTTAGGCAAATTCCGCATTTTGTCAATCCAATATGCTATACTGTTGATAAACCTTTGAAGCATGAATTTTTTTACGATTACCTTGTAACATCTCCCTACTTGCACGCTGAGTAGGGTTTTTTATTGAAGAAATAAGAGAAAGCATAAAAAAAAGGCCCTCTAGAGAGAACCTGTTTTTAGAAAATGAAGATTAAGCTTTTTGAACGTTAGCAGCTTGAGCTCCACGAGAACCTTGCTCAACGTCAAATGTTACTTTTTGACCTTCGTCTAAAGATTTGAATCCGTCACCTTGGATAGCAGAGAAGTGTACAAATACATCGTCTCCTTCTTCACGTTCGATAAATCCAAAACCTTTTTCTGCGTTAAACCATTTTACTGTACCTTGTTCCATGTTTGTTGCCTCCTAGTGCGTTTACCACACAATGTATTATACTATCCTTGCCCAAAGTATCCTCAAGACGAAAAGTCTATCTTCATGCTATCCTTTACGCCGAACAAAAATAATTAATCTTATTATAGCATGATTCGGAAATAATTGCAATTTAGGATTTAAAAGAAGAAAATCAACGATCATACTTACTTTTGTTCTTCTCAGACTTTAAGATATTTTTTCTACAAAATGGGCTTTCAATCATGAAAGGAATAAAACAAGTTCATAACGTCATTCCATTTTTCAGAGTTTATTTAAAAGTGATTAATAGCGAAACACTACTGTACTCTTAGAAAATTCAAGTCATTTTTATTTTAGTTAAGATTAGCATCTTTATTCCTATCAATTCTTAAAGTTACTATAAGACTAGCTACGCTGGCTAAAGTTCCTGCAACAGAAACAGCAATTGTTAAAAAATCTGAAATAAGAAATCCTATTGGAATGAGCCCCAGAAAAGATAGCACAATAAAACATTGGTATACACTAGATATAGTTCTCACAATCAAGTGACTGAAAAAGGACATCACTAACGGAGGAATGAATAAACATACCAATATTCCAATTGATATTATTAAGATGTGAGGCTGATCAAATGAAATGACATTATCGCCAGGGGAATTTTTGGCAGCCACTAGCAAAACAACTATAGACATCATGAGAGTAAGTAAAACTAGAGAAAACCTTTTTATCATGTTATAACTCCTTTGGTTGATCTTATGCGACTTAATTTCTTTTATCAAATTATCTCATTATCACCTTTATTTAACAATATAAAAGATGAATGGACAACAACCCCATCATGACTGACAACTATTCTTTAGAGGATAGTAATTAAGATTTCACAGCTAAGATAATTTGATGTGGAGTCGTTCATTCAAAAGAGAAACTTATATTAAAATCGACCGGGCACGTTTCCACCCAGCATACAATCGATGTATCTTGTGATCTCTTTCTATAGAATTTAACAGTACTATGGTTGAGCCTTATTTAAATTTACAAATAAGATATTTGAATATGTTTACATCCTTCCTACAGAAATGACCAGAGCTAGACGTCAAATGGATATTTTGACAGGAAAAAAGAGCACATCATCGAACACCCAGAATGAGAAAAATGAACCCAAGAATAAAAAAAGAGGAGTAAACTCACGTTTTACTCCACTAACTTTGTCTCTTCATCTTTTGCTTCTTCATAGTCAGTCTAGTGTTTTCTTTGATAAACCAAGACGATCATTTTCACCGTTCATTGGCAGTTCATTGATTTCTTGATACGCAGCACCCATTTTCTCACAATAGGTGTATGATGTCAGTTACGCAAAAGGAAGATTAAACGCAAATTGAACTATATTTGCGCACGTTATAAAGCTTTATTATTGTATTACTTTGTTTCTTCAATATAAAATTCCGAGAGGAAAAATCAAATGAATCCTTTGTTGTTAGATGTTCCATTACAATTAGAAACAGAAAGACTAATTCTTCGAGCACCACTCCAAACAGGAGATGGGAAAATTGTAAACCAAGCTATAAGGGATTCCTTTTCTGAATTAAAAGCGTGGTTGCCATTTGCTCAAAAACTTCCCACTGTTGAGGAAACAGAGATAAATTTAAGACTTGCCCATATAAATTTTCTAAAAAGAGAAAGTTTTCGTTTTCTTATTTTTAAAAAAGGTACCAAGGACTTTATTGGAATAACTAGCCTTCAGGGGATTGACTGGGACATACCTAAATGTGAAATTGGATACTGGGGAAATACCACATTTAGCGGGAATGGGTATATGATAGAAGCAGTTAAGAAATTAGCTGACTTTGGGTTAAACAATATCAAATTTAGAAGAATTGAAATAAGGTGTGAATCAACAAACGTTAAAAGTCGTGCAATCCCCGAAAAACTTGGGTTTGTATTCGAAGGCACTTTAAGAAATGATGATTTATCCGCAGATGGAAGCAAGCTGACCGACACTTGTTTTTATTCCATAATCAAGTAACATTACACGCTTAAAATAACGGATGCGTTATTAAAACAAAAAAAGGCATAACATATTTTATATGCTAATATACTATGCCCTTTTATCTTTTAACTATATACTTTTGCAGAAAAATCAGACCACCTACTAAAAGTAAGTGGTCAGTTTTGGTCACAAAATACATCCTGTTCAAAAGACAAAAAATACCAAGGTACTCAAAACCCTTGGTATCATTGATGCGGCCGAGAGGACTTGAACCTCCACGGGGTTGCCCCCACTAGGCCCTCAACCTAGCGCGTCTGCCATTCCGCCACGACCGCGTGTATGATGTGCTCATATATTCATAAGTGCACTGTTTGAAAAAACAATGCGGGTGAAGGGACTTGAACCCCCACGTCATAAAGACACTAGATCCTAAGTCTAGCGCGTCTGCCAATTCCGCCACACCCGCGTGACAATGGTGAGCCATGAAGGACTCGAACCTTCGACCCTCTGATTAAAAGTCAGATGCTCTACCAACTGAGCTAATGGCTCATCTGCTATGCAGAAAAACATATATAAAAAAATGGCTGGGCTAGCTGGATTCGAACCAACGCATGACGGAGTCAAAGTCCGTTGCCTTACCGCTTGGCTATAGCCCAACGAATCAATCAATTAAACAAAACATGACCCGTACGGGATTCGAACCCGTGTTACCGCCGTGAAAGGGCGGTGTCTTAACCGCTTGACCAACGGGCCATACAATAATGGCGGAGAAGGAGGGATTTGAACCCTCGCGCCGCTTACGCGACCTACACCCTTAGCAGGGGCGCCTCTTCAGCCACTTGAGTACTTCTCCATTATGGCTCCGCAGGTAGGACTCGAACCTACGACCGATCGGTTAACAGCCGATAGCTCTACCACTGAGCTACTGCGGAATAATAAGACATGTTTCATTATATCTATGCCAGAAAAATGTGTCAAGCATTTTTAAGCGTTCATTCCTGCTCCATTTGCGACGGCTTTTATAATTTAACATATACTAATATAACAGTCAAGCCTTTTTCCCTTCCTTTTTGTTTTCTGTTTGTACATGGCAGAAAGACCCCGACCTCTCAAAGGGAGACCAGAGCCTCCTTGATGTAGCCATCCTTAAGGGTTTACGATAGCTTAAATTTTCGCATCCACTTGTAAAAAGTGCTTCTTGGCACCCCCGCTAACCTTGCTGCTTCTGACACATGACCTTTCGTTTTGTGCAGTGCCTCTATCACCATTTGCTTTCGAATATGTTCCCTATATGTTAGTTCTTTTGAAATCTCGTGACCCTCTGCTGAATACAGCTTCTTCTTTTTCTGGTCAAGTGCCTCTAATACCTCAGCATATTGAGACGGCCCAATCCTTCCTCCTTCAGGAAACAATACCCTTATATGTTCAAACAGATTAAAAAGCTCGCGTATGTTTCCCGGCCAATGATACTCCTGCAACCTCTGAAAAAATGAGTCAGGAAACTTCGCATTCCACTGATGTTTCTTTTGATAATAACGGTATAAATCAGGGATGTCTTCCTTTCTTTCCCTGAGTGGCGGGATGTTGATTGGATAGACATGAAGACGGTAGTACAAATCTTCTCGTATTTTCCCTTCCTTCAGCAGTTCATTCATGTTCCGGTGTGTCGCTGTAATGATTCTAATATCCAAAGGGATTTCGTGTGTCCCGCCGAGCGGTACGACTTTCCTTTCTTCTATCACCCTAAGAAGCGCTACTTGCATCGCATATGGGATTTCGCCAATTTCGTCTAAAAAGAGTGTTCCTTTATGAGCTTGTTCAAATTTCCCTTTAGCTCCATGACGTTTTGCCCCTGTAAAAGCCCCTTCAGCATAGCCAAATAATTCGCTTTCTAACAGGCTTTCAGGAATGGCTCCGCAATTAACAGCAATAAACGGCCCTCTATGCCTTTCACTGGCTGAGTGAATGGCTCTAGCGGCCAGTTCTTTCCCCGATCCTGTTTCGCCCCAAATATATACATTGGCATCTGTTTGTGCTGCCCTTTTCATTTCGCTGAGCGTCTGTTGAAATACCTTACTTGTTCCGGATTCCCCGGGAAATTGAGCAAAAGAAACAGTTATGTTGCTTTTCACTGCTTCTTCAAGAGAAAGGGACATGCCTAGCATCTTTCCATCTTGCTCTGATTGAATGATCTGCTTTCCCCGAATAACAAATGGATGACCCTTAAGCCGCTCAACATTCATTCCGTACCAGTTTGAAAATCGTTCCCTGATTGGTTTGCTTGCAGAAACAATTTGCTTTTTCTCATTACAAACAACATACGGTGCATCAGCTTCCACCTGCTGGAGACAATGGCTGATCAGCTCCATCTCTTTCCTTTTTTGTTGAACTTGAATGTCTCTTTCTATAGCATAAGCAGCCGTTGCAGCCATTCCAAGCATAAAAGGATGCCTTTTGTCCGCCATACAGGAGATATCTATGGCTCCTATGATCGTACCGTCTGCATCCCGAATTGGTGCAGCTGAACAACTCCAATGGTGAGAAGCGATGGAAAAATGTTCAGTCCCGTTGATCGTCACAGCCTCACCGATGACCAGCGCAGTTCCAATAGCGTTCGTTCCTACATCTGCTTCAGTCCAACGCGCGCCCTCAACAAAATTAATTTTACTTGCTTCTACCAGCGTCCTTTGGCTTCCTGTCAGGCTTAGCACATATCCATCTGCATCTATGAGTAAGGCCATCATGTCTGATTCTTTTAATTGTTGACTGATTTTATTTAAGTAGGGAAGAGCGGCATCTAAAAATAATGAGTATTTCTTTTTTTGAACATTGAACAATTCCTTTTCTAACATCGACTGGCCTTTATCTAAATACGGGTTTACATTTGCCTTTTTACATCTGTGCCATGACTCCATCACTCTCTTATTCAGACGAGATCTGTCAAGCAAACCTTCTCGAACAAAACGTTTCCATGTATTCAAATAGCAAGGCGTCGGATTCATTTCATCCTCTCCTCTGGGGGGCTTTTTATTCATTATAGATAATTATAAAAGCGCTTTCAATAACATTGGCTACCCCAAGAACACATCAAGATAGATGTTGAGAAGTGCGTTTCTCTTTCAGCAGTGCACCGCTCGTCCACTTGTTTGCAGCAAGGCTTCGTGAATCGCCTCTGAAAGAGTCGGATGTGCAGCAATATATTGCTCTAATGTATCAACGGTCAACTCTGTATGCATCATGACTGCTGCTTGTCCAATCAGCTCTGTTGCATTTGGCCCGATGATTGATACTCCTAAAATCTCTTGGTATTGCGGTTCTACAATGATTTTCACCTGACCGGCCGGTTGATTTAGAATCAATGCTTTTCCATTTGCGGAAAATGAACATTTCCCTATTCGAATATCTTCATATTGATTTCTAGCTTTCTCTTCATTTAAGCCAACACTGGCGATTTCTGGGGACGTATAGATGCACCTAGGAATCACTTGTTCATTGACCTTTACATCTTCGCCTGATGCATGTGAGGCCGCAATCGTGCCTTCATGAAAAGCAACGTGAGCAAGCTGTACTCCTCCTGTGACATCGCCGCACGCATATATATGGGGGAGATTGGTTTGCATATGCTCATTGACATTGATCCCGTTCCTGTCATATTCAATGCCAATCTGATCAAGATTCAATTCTCCAAGCCGCGGCTTTCTGCCAATTGCTACTAAGCAAAGATCAGACTGGATTTCACACCGCTCACCATGTTTTCTCTCAATCACCACTTTCCTTGAGGTTGAATCAAGCTGGTTGACTGCAGCCGATGTCAAAATGTCCACACCTGCTGCTTCAAGTTGATCGTGAAGACATTGTGCAATATCGTCATCTTCTTCAGGTAAAATGTGTACCGACTGTTCAATCATAACAACCTTTGTCCCCATTCTGCTAAAAATGCTTGCGAACTCACACCCGATCACCCCACCACCAATGATACAAAGCGAATCTGGTATCGAAGGGAGCGACATTGCATCCTTGCTGTGAATCAACCATTTCCCATCAAATGGCGCAAAAGGTAAGGCAGCAGGCTCTGCCCCTGATGCAATGATGATTTGTTTTGCTTGAATGATTTCAGACTCCCCTCCACTTTCAATCAAAATCTCATGTGCAGAAAGAAATGCCGCCTTTCCATTCAACACGTTGATTTTGTTTTTATTCATCAAATAGCGAACGCCATCAGTCAGTTGCTTGACGACTGACTGTTTCCGTTTTTGAACGGAATCCCATTGGATGATGGGCTTCTTTCCTGGAAGTTCAATTCCAAAATGCGCAGCTGACTTCACATGCTCGTACATATCGGCGCTTTGCAAAAGCGATTTGGTTGGAATACATCCTTCATTGAGACAGGTTCCTCCCAACTGGCCTTGATCAATTAACACAACCTTCCTTCCAAAACGAGCGGCTGTAATTGCCGCCACATACCCTGCAGGTCCGCCTCCTATAATAACTAGTGTCATCGTATTTTCCTTCTTCCTATAAAAGAATGGATACTGGTTTTTCTAAATATGCTTTTACAGATGATAAAAATGCGGATGCTGGTGCCCCGTCCAGCGCACGGTGGTCAAACGTCAGACTGAGCGGAAGGATACTGCCTTTGCACAATTCATCATCTTGATAAATAGGGGTTTCATACATTGTGCCGATGCCTAGGATACCTGCTTCCGGCGGATTCAAAATCGGAGTGAAATGCTCAACACCATAGGCACCAAGGTTGGTGATCGTAAAGGTAGAGCCTTCGATTTCATCGTGAAGTAGTTTGCCTTCACGTGCTTTTTTGCCATACAATTTGATGTTTTTCGCTAGCTCAATGAGCGATAGTCGCTCCGCATGTCGAATAACCGGCACAGCCAAGCCGTTATCTAAAGCAGCTGCTATCCCAAGATGAACATACTCAAAAGTTTCCACTCTTTCATTTTGATATTGACTGTTCATCTCAGGATGTTCTAGTAATGAAAGGATCGCTGCTTTGGCTACAAAATCGGTCATGGTCAATTTTGTATCGTGACGTGCTATGGCTGTTTCGTTCAACTGAGGTTGTAATTTTGTCAGTTTTGTCACGTCCGCTTTCATCGTAATTGTTAGTTGTGCACTTGTTTGCAGACTTTTCATCATCCGTGAGGCAATTGTTTTCCGCATCATGTTGACAGGTTGATGGTCTGTCTTATTGTTTTGTGTCTGTTTTTCTTTCTGATCAGGAAGTGCCTGAAGCACATCCGCTTTTGTAATTCTACCGTCTGGTCCGGTTCCCACCAGCGTGTCAATGTCCAGATTTGCATTGTTAGCAATTTTACGAGCAACAGGGGAGATTTTCTTTCTCTCTTTCTTTGGTTTTGTCGGCAACCCTCTTTCTTCTTTCTTTTCTTCAACCTGTTCATTTCCCTCACCGATATAGCAAATGACCGTGCCAGGTGGGACACCTTCTCCCTCAGGCACTTTGATTTCCAATACAGTGCCTTCAGCAGGTGACTCAATCTCCATCTCAATTTTTTCAGAATTGATACTTGCAATGCTTTCCCCTTTGTTTACGCTCTCTCCGACTTGCTTATTCCAGACAGATACCGTGCCTTCTTTCATCGACATGCCCAATTTCGGCATCACAACCTCGACAGCCATCTTTCTCTCTCCTTTCTTTAGTTCAATATCTTGTCTTGATTCTCACCAATCATTTCTAATACGGTGCTCACAACCTTATCAGGTGTCGGCAAATAGATATCTTCAAGAGGTGGTGAAAACGGAACCGGTGTATGAGGAGCCGTCACTTTTTTGATTGGAGCATCGAGTAAATCAAATCCTTTATCAGCAACCAAGGAAGCGATATCTGCGGCAATTCCGCATCTTGGATTTGCTTCATCCACAATGACAAGCCGATTTGTTTTTTCTACCGAAGCCAGAATAGCCTCTTCATCAAGTGGAGACAGGCTTCTCGGATCAATGACCTCAGCCTCAATTCCTTGAGCAGCTAACTGTTCTGCCGCTTTGAGTGCTGTATGAACTTGTTTGCCTACTGCGAAGATGGTCACATCTGAGCCTTCTCTCTTCACATCTGCTTTGCCAATCGGCAGTGTGTAGTATCGCTCTGGAACATCTCCTGTGATATTGTACAGCGTCTTGTCTTCGAAAAAGATGACAGGGTCCTGGTCCTCAATTGATGCCAGTAGTAAACCTTTGGCATCGTATGGCGAGGAAGGCACAACCACTTTCAATCCAGGAATGCTCGTAAATAGCGCATACAAACTTTGAGAATGCTGAGCGGCTGCTCTAAAACCCGCCCCGTGTGTTGTTCTAATGGTGACGGGCACCTCCGCTTTTCCGCCAAACATGTATCGGAATTTTGCCCCTTGATTCAGCACTTGGTCCAGACAGGTACCGATAAAATCATTAAACATGAGTTCCGCAATTGGTCTTAGCCCTGTTGAAGCAGCTGCCATGGCAGCACCGACATAGCCAGCTTCACTAATCGGCGTGTCAAGGACTCGCTCACGTCCAAACTCCTGAACGATTCCTTTTGTGACACCGAGAACACCGCCCCATGCTTCATCATCCTGCAAGTGATCCACATGAGCGCCTCCTGCAACATCTTCCCCCATTAAAATGACATCCTCATCTCTTCTCATCGCAAGTTTGATCGCTTCGTTCAATGCACTAGACATGCTGATTTCTCTTGTCATTTTCCTTTCCCCTTTCTGATTTATTGATACGAAACATACACATCGGTCAATAATTCAGTATGATCTGGATATTTACTTTCTTCACTGAATCTAACGGCTTCATCTATCGCTTCCGCTACAGCCGCTTCAATACTTGATATTTCTGTATTCGTAAGCAGCTGCTTCTTTAATAATTCATTTTTAAAAAGAGCGATGGCATCTTTCTCTTCTTGGTGTTCTGTTCTTTCCGTATTTATTTTGTAACGCTGAGCATCTCCTTCAAAATGACCATAATTCCGATATGTCATGCATTCAATCAATGTCGGACCTTCTCCATTTTTTGCTCGTTCAATTGCTTGTTCTGCGGCTTGATAAACTGCCATCACATCTTTTCCGTCTACTTGAATCCCAGGAATGTCATAACCAGCGGCTCGATCCACGATTGATTTGCAGCTTGAAGCATAGGAAAATGGTGTCGCTTCCCCATAGCCATTGTTTTCTGCGATGAAAATGACAGGCAATCTCCAGATGGCTGCGAGATTGATACCTTCGTGAAATGTTCCTTGATTGTTTGCCCCATCTCCAAAAAAGCAAACGCTTACATTTTTTGTCTTCTTATATTTAGCTGTTAGGGCTGCTCCACACGCCAGCGGAAATCCGCCTCCAACAATTCCATTGGCACCAAGCATTCCTTTATCAAAATCTGCGATGTGCATTGACCCTCCCTTCCCTTTACACAAACCTGTGGCTTTCCCATAAATTTCTGCCATCATTCCTTTTAGATCACAGCCTTTAGCTATACAATGCCCGTGGCCACGGTGTGTACTTGTGATGGTGTCTTTTTCATTCAGGTGGGCACAGGCTCCTACAGCGACAGCTTCTTCCCCAGCATAAAGGTGGACAAAGCCTGGCAGGATTCCTTTTGTAAAAAGTGTGTGTACTCGATCTTCAAACTGGCGGATTTCCAGCATTTTTTGATACATCCATACCGCTTTTTCTTTTGTCAATGCGACTTCCATGTTGTAAAACCTCCTATCTTTTTTGCTTGCACTTATATACAAGCAAAAAACGTGCCAACATCACGACATGTTGAAACATAGGCTTTAGACAATTCAAGCCGTTAAAAAAAGAGACAAAATGAGACTTGTGTCTCTTTTTGTCTCAATATGTCTACTTTCTCTCCTGCATATCAGACGATGTTCCATTTTCATTGGACATAAAAAAGCATCCCTCTAGGAATGCTTCAGATTGTTGACAAAGGGCTAAAATGATCTTCATTTTAGCCCTTTGTCTTCTTTTCAGCGTGATAGAAAACCTTTGCAGTCTAGGAAGGACGAGCACCGGCGCGCAGACCTGACAAAGAATGCGAGGGTTTGTCTACACGCTGAAGCATCCCTCTAGGAATGCTTTTCACACTGAATCTATCGTACGGTGCCAAGTCAATTTTCCTTTGCAGACGCCGCAGACATAGCGAGAGGTATCAAACCGTCTCTTTCTGATAAAATGCTTGCCGCACCCTGTACAAACGTAGTCATGGCGTTTCTGCGCACCTCGCCTGTTTTGCACAGCCCTTAACGGTGTACAAAAGCGCGGGGCTCCTACCTGTTTCAATAACTCTTTAAACTCGCGATCACGATGCTGATAGCCCTTTCCTTCGAGATGGAGGTGATAATGACATAACTCATGCTTGATGATACCGATTAATTCATCTCTTCCATGCTCCTCTAAATATCGGCGATTCAATTCAATATCATGTGTACCAAGTAAATATCTCCCGCCTGTTGTTTTTAAGCGGTCATTAAAAACAGCCTTGTGGCGAAATTCCTTACCAAAGAACTGCTGAGAAATGTGCTCTGTTAACTGTTGTAATTGCAGCTGGTTCAAACAAGATCGTTCCTTTCTATAAAAACCTCGAACAGGACAATTTCCCCTTTGCATACATTGTAGGTACATCCACTGTTTCGATCAAAGGAGGAATGGGCGATGCCCAACTGGCTGAAAAATCAGATGCAGAAAGCATTTTATGAAAAAAATCATTACCAAATCAAATTGCTGAATCAATGCTGGTACTTCTATAGAAAAAAACATTCAGTCACATCAAGGCACACCCCATCCTAAGGTGCGCCTCGTTTTTTGTCTACTCTGGTTTCAGCATGGAGAGGGCAACGCGGCCTTTTGCCTGGTCAACAGAGTCTACCCACACGGTCACAATGTCACCGACTGACACAACATCAAGCGGATGCTTCACAAAACGGTTGCTTAGCTTTGAAATATGGACAAGTCCATCCTGTTTCACACCAATATCGACGAATGCGCCGAAGTCGACGACGTTTCTCACCGTTCCTTGAAGCTCCATTCCTTGCTTCAAGTCCTCCAATTTCAATACATCTGTTTTTAATAGCGGTTTTGGTACTTCATCCCGCGGATCACGCTCAGGTCTTGTCAGCTGATCGATGATATCCTGAAGTGTAATTGGACCAATTTCAAGCTGCTCCGCTGCTTCATCCAGCTTCACCTCAGCGATTTTCTCTTTTAATTGTTCTGTTCCAAGATCGTCTGGTGTCATCTTGATCATGCGTAAGAACTGTTTTGTTTCTTTATAGCTTTCAGGGTGAATGCCTGTACGATCAAGTGGATCTTGTCCGTCTGCGATGCGCAGGAAGCCGATACACTGCTCATATGTCTTGGCACCAAGTCTTGGGATATCCTTCAGTTCTTTTCTGCTTGTGAATCTCCCAATCTCTTCGCGGCGCTTGACGATATTTCCTGCGACGGCTTTTGAAAGGCCTGACACATACTGCAGCAGCGCCTGTGAGGCTGTATTGACGTTTACACCGACTTGGTTCACGACCGTCTCCACAACGAAGGTTAGCGAGCTGTTCAATTGCTTTTGACTAACATCGTGCTGGTATTGGCCCACCCCGACAGATTTCGGATCAATTTTCACGAGCTCTGCTAAAGGATCCTGTAATCTTCTCGCGATTGAAATGGCACTTCTTTCTTCCACTTGCAGGTCTGGAAACTCTTCTCTCGCTAGAGCAGACGCGGAGTAAACACTTGCCCCGGCTTCATTCACGATCAAATATGACACCGGCTGATCCAGCTCTTGAATCAGGTCTGCGATGAATTGTTCTGTCTCTCTTGAGGCTGTTCCGTTTCCAATCGCAATGACTTCAATGTTTGATGATTGAATGATCTCTTTTACTTTTTGTTTGGCTTCCGCTTTTTTCTGGACGGGTGGATGCGGGTAAATGACCCCAATATGATGAACTTTTCCCGTATCATCAACGACCGCTAATTTACAGCCTGTACGAAATGCGGGGTCCACTCCTAGTACACGTTTCCCCTTCATCGGCGGCTGAAGCAGCAGTTTTCTTAAGTTTTCAGCGAAAATATGGATGGCTTGCTCTTCTGCTTTTTCTGTCAGCTCTTTTCGTATTTCACGTTCAATCGAAGGCTGAATGAGGCGTTTGTAAGCATCGTCAATAGCCGCTTCAATATACGGTCTCGCCGTCGTTTGCTTGCCCTTTATGACTTGTTTGTCGAGATAGAAACGAATATTTTCAGCAGGTGGTTCGATGGCTGCTTTCAAGATGCCTTCTTTTTCTCCACGGTTGACCGCAAGTACACGATGGGGCACAATCCTTTTGATCGGCTCTTGATAATCGTAATACATTTCATAAACGTTTTTCTCATCGCTTTCAACGTCTTTTCCTGATGTGACAAGACTCCCCTTTTGATAGGTTTCACTGCGAATCCATTTTCGCATATCAGGGTCATCTGCCAGCTGTTCAGCAATAATATGCTGAGCGCCTTCAAGTGCTTCTTCTACACTTGTCACTTCTTTTTCTTCGCTCATAAAGGCAGAAGCCTGCTTTTGGATATCATCATTCGGCAGCTTGAGCAAATATTCTGCTAGCGGCTCCAGTCCTTTTGACTTTGCCACATTTGCCTTTGTTTTACGCTTTTGTTTGAATGGTCTATATAAATCTTCGACCTCTTGCAGCTTATGAGCCTGTTCGATCTTCTGTTTTAATTCATCGGTCAGTTTGTCTTGTTCAGCAATTAAGCGAATGACTTCTTCTTTTCGGGTAGTGACATTTTGGATATATGTATAGCGCTCGGAAATGGTTTGAATTTGCACCTCGTCCAGTGAGCCTGTCTGCTCTTTCCGGTAACGAGCAATAAATGGGACGGTGTTGCCATCCTCTAATAGCTGGATCACACTTTCAATTTGTTTCGTTGAAAGCTTTAATTCTGTCGCAATTTGTTTCAATAAAACGTCAGATGTCTTCATACTTTGCATCCTCTCACTGTGTCTTCTCTTTTAGTGTATCAAAAAAACCGGCAAAACAGAAAAAAGGTCAGCTATTTTCACATGAGCTGACCAAGTACATAGGTGAGATCGTCCTTTTTGTCTTGTGTGTATGTTTCAAGTTGCTTTGCAATATCTGCAACTGAATGGCTATGCTTTAAACATATTCGCATGTTTGGCACATTCAGCCCGTCTGAATACATAATGAATGTCGATCCTTTTTCGTAGGAATAGGTGTATGTTTTATATTTCCTAGGTTTCCCTGATAAGTATCCTGATGTCGGAAGTGGATAAATATAGTCGCCAGAAGGTGCATTCAAGATAAATCGGATATTACCAACCGAACAATAGGTAAATTGCTGCTGGGAAAAATTCACCTTTAATATGCCAACCGTGGCCCCGCGTTTATTTTTCATGGCCTGATTGCATCTGTCTATGAGGGTCGTCACATCCTCATGTCCATATTCTTCGACAATTTCACTAACTAAAGAAGATGATTCATTGGCGAACTGGCCGCTGCCTAATCCGTCTGCTACAGCACAAATTAGTTCTTCATCATCTGCTTTAATAAAAAAACTGTCCCCGCAGCATGATTTCCCTTCTTTATTCGATTGATAGATAATGGCGTTCACATGCTCATGCTGTTTGATCTGCTTCATTACCCTAGCTCCATAGACGCATCTTCTGATAATGCATCTCGTAGCTTTTTAACTGCCTTCCGCTGCAGTCTCGATACATGCATTTGGGATATGCCGAGTAAATCGCCTGTTTCTTTCTGACTCTTATTTTGCAAATAAGTGAGATTGATAATCTCTTTTTCTCTATCAGTCAGAACATGAAGCACACTCTCAAGCATCATTTTTTCGTTCACTCGTTCGTATCCTTCTTCCTGTGAGCCGACGACGTCTAAAATGGTGACGGTGCTTCCTTCAGAATCAGCCTCTACGCCTTGGTCTACAGACAGCGCTTGATAGCTTTTGCCCATCTCCATTGTTTCAAGTACTTCTTCTTCTGTCACATCTAAATATTCTGCAATCTCTTGTACTTTAGGTGACTTCTGCGTCTCCGTTGTCAGATGATCAACTGCCATCTTGATTCTTGGGCCAAGCTCTTTAATCCGCCTTGGTACATGAACACTCCATGTCTTATCACGTAAAAAGCGTTTGATTTCCCCGATAATGGTTGGAATCGCAAAGGCTTCAAATGATTTACCGACAAGCGGGTCATAACGCTTTATTGCGCCGAGTAAACCAATCATTCCAACTTGTCTTAGATCCTCATGAATGCTTTTGCCTTTTGAATATTTTTTCGCCAACATATCGACCAGGTTTGTATAGCATTCAACAAGCGTGAGCTGCGCCTGCTCGTCTTGATTGTTTTGATAGCTTTGGATGAGGCGATCCACTTCATCTTTAGTTAGTTTCATAGTTTTGGATGGTTGTGTCATGGTCAACTCGCTCCCTGTTTAAAAACTTTGTCATTGCCACAGTAACTCCGGAGTTTGCTTGCACCTCGACTTCATCCATCAATGTTTGCATCAAATATAAACCAAGACCTCCTTCTGCCAATTGATCCACCGTATGAGCAGATGTGTAAGGCCCTAGTCCTTCCTGCTTTTGCTTAAAGTCAAAGCTACCGCCTTTGTCAGCGACAATGATTTCTAGACGATCCTCATAGACAAGAAAGCGAACTGCTACCTCACCATCTTCGCCATGTTCACCTTTGTAGGCATGCTGAACTGCATTTGTACAGGCCTCACTGACGGCAATTTTTAAGTCCTCAATCTCTTCATAGGCATAACCCATTCGACTTGCTACGCCTGAAAGAGTCAGACGAATGATGCCTACGTATTCTGGTTTCGCCGGGATTTTCATCTCGATTAGATCTACTGATTCGTTCATTGTACCCCACCCTCTGTTTTTGCAGAAATGTCAATGATGTCCTTTAATCCAGTAATTTCAAACAACCTTACAAGCCGATCCGACAAGTTCTCAAGCTTTAATGTTCCACCTGCTTTTTGAGCCGCTTTAAACAGCCCAACAAATACACCTAAACCTGTGCTATCCATATAAGAAACATCCTTTAGACAGATTTCTAGATGCTCTCCTTGCTCTGCTTTAGGCATAAGCGTTTCTCTTAGCTCAGGAGCGGAGTACACATCAATTTCTCCGCTGACACTAATTTTCGTTTTATGATCTATTTGATGCTCTTTTACCGACATATTCATTATGCATTCACCTCGAAATTCTTGTTTCCTAGAATTTTATATACCCGCGTATTCACTTTCTAAACCTTTCTTTTCAGAACAAGTAATGTAAAGTCATCATGCAGCTGAAAGTCTTGCAGTTTGAGTAAGCTGGCATAGATGGCATCCACCATTTCCTGAGCCGAGTAAGATAGGTGCTCTGATATGAGCGCTTTGATATCCTCCCGCTCTAAGAAACCGTCCTCTGCCTTAGATTCTGTTACACCATCGGAGAATAAAATGACCATATCCCCAATATCCAAATGCTTCTCATACTGCCTGTAATCAAAGTCTGGTGCGATTCCAAGGACAAGCCCTTTCGCATCTAAATCGTAAAATTTATTCTCTTTTTTGCAATAGAAAAAGCCCGGCTCATGACCAGCCGATGCGTATTTAAATTCATGTGTTTCTGTATTATAGCTGCCATAGAACATCGTGATAAACATGCTTGGGTCTACGTTTTGCTCGACAACACGATTAAGGGTTTTTAGGACCTTTGTTGGGCCGCTCCCTGACTCCGGCAAGGAATCCATCGCATACTTAATCATCGACATACAGAGCGCAGCCGGGATGCCTTTCCCAATCACATCTGCGATCGCGATATTGATTGTATCGTGATCGGTGACAAAGTGAAAATAATCTCCACTCATCTGTTTTGCCGGCACACTAATGGCCCCAATATCAAAGGTGTCACCTTCTGGTATTTTCGTTTCCAGAAGGGTTTGCTGAACATTTGCAGCAATTTCAATCTCTGATTTAATTTCTTGCTGGATGCCTCTGAGTGTTAAATGTTCCTGGTAGGCAAGTCCGTACCCAATCATGACTTCAATTAAGAAGTCTAGTGAATGAAAGACATCTTCCGGCAAATCAGGGTAAAGCTCCTGAATCACTTTTCGGTGAACACTTACTATTTCTTCAGGAGGTATTTGATGCTCAATGGTTTTTCGGCTAAATTTTTGAGCTTGATAAAGCGATGTTTCAGTTAGATCACTGATATAACGACTGAGCAGCTGATGATACCGCTGCTCCATTACCTCCTTAAAATCCATGGTTTCCCTCCTAGCGAAGCCACTTGACAGCTTGTATCTCAGTTCCTTGTTCTTGTGTAGAATCTAATTTAAAATCATCCATCAGTCTTCTCACTCCCGGAAGACCTGCTCCAAGTCCGCCTGATGTAGAAAAACCGTCTTCCATCACTTTACGTATATCCATGATGCCAGGTCCTTCATCGGCTGCAATGATTTTGAGTCCACGCTTTCCGCGCTCCATCACTTCTTCTATACAAATCTGACCTTTACCAGCGTATAAATAGATGTTTCGAGCTAATTCTGAAATGGCCGTCGTAATTCTTGCTTGGTCAACTGTTCCAAAGCCCAGTTCTTTTGCAACATTTCGTCCCAGTTGTCTTGCCGCGACTATGTCCCATTCCGTCAAAATTTTCACACAGGATTGGTCTTTCATATCTATTCCCCCAATTCCCGCTTCAATGTCTCAAGCCCTTGTTCAAGATCTAATGCAGTCTGAATTTCTTCCAGTGATATACCAAGTTCAATGAGTGTTACAGCGACTGCCGGCTGTATTCCTGTTAATACAACTTTTGCCCCCATGAGCTTTGACATCGTGATGACATCGCCTAATACTTTTGCGATAAATGAATCAATCATATCAACAGATGTTAGGTCAATGACAACGCCGTTCGCTCCTGTTTCATGAATTTTATTCAGCAAGTCTTCTTGAAAGTGAAGGGCTGTTTGGTCATCAAGCTCCCACTGTATCGAAATTAGAAGACAATTATATAATTTTAAGATTGGAATCTTCGGGTGATTTCTCACTGGGCTTCCCCTCCAATGAAATAATTTTTCGATTGGTCATTTCTAAAGCAGTTTGAATTCCTTTTTGAAGGGTATTCTTTGTTGTAACTTGAGATAAATCAATTCCAAGAGTGACGATGGTTTGGGCGATTTCTGGACGAATACCGACCAATAAGCATTTTGCACCTACTAATCTCACAGCCTCTGACGCTTGAATGATATGGTGTGCCACCATTGTATCAACGACAGGTACACCGGTAATGTCGATTAAGACCACCTGTGACCGATGCTTCACGACGCCATTTAACAGATTCTCCATGATCTTCTTCGCACGATCCGTATCAATTGTTCCTATAAGAGGCATGACAGTGATGTGCTCAAACACTGGAATCAGCGGAGCAGATAGTTCCTGTAACGCAATTTTTTGAAGGTTGACGGTTTTCTCCCATGAGATGGAGTAGTGATTCAATATTTCGTTATGAACAGGTGAAATGAACCGATCAATTTCCCAGATGAGCTCATTACTTCCTTGTTCAGTATTTTTGTCACTGTTCATTTTTTGATATAAGTGTGAACGGATTTCCGTTAGCCCTTTTGCCAGTAACTTAAGTGATATACCCATTTGTACAATTTTCAAAGCAAAAGATTGCACTTTTTCTTCAAAATCCTCAGCATTCGCCTCTGAAAGGGATGCCAGAATAAGCTGGACATATTCGGAACAAATCGTTTCATACATTTTGTCGTTTAGCATCATGTCCGTTTCTTCTTCTCCGAGTCGTTTGAAGATGTCAGTCCATTCTTTTTCTAATTCCTTTTGGTGCGCTCTCGCAAAAGCTAACACGATATGATTCGACATAATTTACCCCCTACGTACATAAAAAGCAATAACTTTCATTCTCTCTCCATTATAGCCTTAATAAAAAATGAACACAAAAAAAAGTTGCTCACAGGAGAGCAACCAAATATCAGCATATTAAAAATCAATAAGAGCCAAACTAACTTGTAAGGCTTCATCAACCTTCTCCATCATCTCATCATCAAGATGTGTGATTTTATCTGTCAATCTTTGTTTATCGATCGTACGAATCTGCTCTAAAAGAATGACAGAATCTCGTTCAAAGCCGTAGCGCTTTGCATTAATTTCGACGTGAGTCGGTAATTTCGCTTTTTGTATTTGGGCTGTTATGGCTGCAACGATAGCAGTCGGGCTGAAGCGATTTCCAATGTCATTTTGAATCACCAATACCGGGCGAACCCCGCCCTGCTCGGAGCCAACAACAGGAGATAAATCAGCAAAGTAAACATCACCGCGTTTAACAATCAAATGTTTAACCCCCGCTGACTAATCGCTCAACTGTATTCTCAGCCTCAAATTCTGCATATTGTGCCTCTGAAGAGATATTCAGATTAATTTTCGCCATCTCCATGTAGCCGCGTCTCATCGATTCACGATTTTGTCGAATATTACGTTCACGAATATACGTTTTTGTCGCTCGGTAGATCAATTCATTTCTTGTTACCTTATCCTGCTCTGCTACTCGTTCGATTTCAGACATCAAAGCCTCGGGCAGTCGAATCTTCATTTCGTTTGTTGCGCTGGATTCAGACAAAAAACATACACCTCCACAAAACTTACGGATACCGTTTCGATCCATTCCAAGACTAATCATACCATTATTCAATGCACAAGCAAAGCTGTTTTCATGATTTCTTATTAGAACATGAAGCGGTCGGCCACCCGTAATTCAAAATGATAATGGAGTCCCTCTTTCCCATTATACGCTTTTTTCCGAAAATCATACGGTATTTCCAAAATCCCTAAAAAAGGGAGGATATTTATTCCTTCTCTGTAGAATAAAAGAGAACGATGTCGGTTTGGACATCGTTCCCCTAAAAGCTGCTATAAAAAGCTTGGCCCGCCTTGAAGCAGCGGATTACGCACATGAACCCTTTTGCCGTCCTCCATATATACTCTTGGGACCCGGTGGCCAATCGAGCAAGTGACTTCATAGTTAATGGTTTCAAGCCTTTTGGCAATTTCATCGACTGATACCTTTTCTTCGCCTTGTGAACCAATCAAAACGACTGGTCCGCCTGCTGAAATGTTCTCTTTCAATTCGACCATGAATTGATCCATACATACCCTTCCAGCAATCTTCCGGCGCTTTCCGCCAACGAGCACTTCCGTTCCTGCCAGCTTCCTGATCCAGCCGTCTGCATAGCCAATCGGAACCGTGCCAATCCATGTATCTTGATTGGCTGTATAGGTCGCTCCGTAGCTGACACTCTCACCCTTTTGAATAAGCTTCACATGCGCTAGCTTTGTATGAAGAGACATGGCTTCTTCCAGCTTGAAAGGCAATTCATCTTTGATTTCCTCTGACGGTGACAGCCCGTACATACTGATGCCGAAACGAACCATATTAAACAATACTTCTTTAAACCTTAGACCTGCTGCACTGTTGGCGCAATGAACGAGCAGTTTGTCCGTATGAAACGGCTGAAGCAATGTTTGAAAGGTGTCCATCTGCATATCAAAGTAGTCCTCATCCTTTTCATCTGCTGTCGCAAAGTGAGTAAATACACCTTCCAGCTGTAAATAAGAATGATCGCAGGCAAGCTCTTTCACTTCGCTCACTTGCTCTAAGGTTTTAACACCTAAACGATTCATTCCGCTGTCAATTTTCAAATGAAAACGAATGGGTTGTCCAATCTGTCCTTTCACTACTTTGATTACATCTCTCAGCCACTCGATTGAGTAAGCAGTCATGATGACGTTGTATCTCACGGCGACTTTGACATACTCTGGCGGTACTGCGCCGAGTACAAGAATCGGTGCTTTGATGCCTTTATTTCTTAAAGAAATGGCCTCATCCAAAAAGGCAACGGCTAACAAGTCTGCTCCTGCTTTGAGTGCAGCTCTTGCCACTTCTATATCTCCATGTCCATACGCATTGGCTTTTACAACAGCCATTAATTGAACTTTTTGACCAATATGATCTTTCATATGTGAAACATTATGCTTGATTGCTGTTAAATCAATTTCTGCCCATGTGTCTCTATAAAAGGCATTTGTGTCCATCAGTCACACTTCCCTATTGAATGATTCAATACCTTCATTATGATACTAAAAATCAAGAATAATGTGAAACAAATCAAAGAAAATCAGCCCTTGCATAGGGCTGATTCATTTTCAAGGCTCTCGCCTGAGATATTCATTTATTTGGCTGACTGGCCTTCGACACTTTTTGCGACCATTAACAGCTCTTCCTTCGATAAATCACTTGAGGAAATTAAGTAGTCGACTCCGTCAGATGTCCATGAAAGAGATTGATCCGTTAGAACCCCCACTGTCATGCCAAGATCGACTGGCTCGCCGTTCATCGTCACAGGCGTAGATGCTTCTGCCACTCTCGCTTTTTCCTGAATGAGTGTGAAGGATTTCTTTCCGCCATACGTAATCACATAACGTTTCCCAGCATCTGTTGTCATTTCTTTCTCTTCCATCTTCTTCACGCCCTCTGGCATATCAACTGGTGTTTTCACTGCGAAGCTGTCAGATGGGTCTGCACTTGTGGCGACATCCATTTGGGAGAGTGTCATGTTTTTCTTCTCATCAAATGCATCTTTGTCAAAGGATTTATTGAATTCAAAGTGAGAGAATTCTACTTTCACCATTGGCTTTTTGTCGCTATCCAGCACTTTCACACTGGCAGGCGCCATTGTTTTTTTATGAAAGGTAATCTCTTGGGTAGGCAGCATTTGGTTGTGCTGATAATTGGTTTTTGTTTCGAAAATATACTTTGACTCTTTCGCTTTGAACTGAGCTGCACTGTCATTTTTAATGTCTTTCACTAGTGATTCAAATAAATAGACCTGGCTGCTATTATTCGGCCAATCACTATGGAAACGGAAGCTTTTGTTCAATGAAGGTGTCAGCACAAACACACCATTGCCATTTCTTAAAATGACTTGACTTTGATCCTTTTTCGGATTTTCTAAATAGACACGGTAAAGCTCCGGCTTCTTGTACCAAATTTCCACCTGATACTCCTGCGGATCATTCCCTGTCTCGATGGTCATTTTTGCTTTGGCTTTGTATGATGTCATTTCCTCTGCCTTTTTGTTTAAATCTCCAACGATATCCTGCTGAGATTTTTGACCGCATGCGGAGAGAATCAGTACAAAAAGGATCCCCGTTACAAGCAAAACAAAGCTTTTTCTCACCCTTTTCAACCCCTTCGTTAATTGTGTTAAAAGGAAGAAACCGCTTGTTTGGCTTTAACAGTACGCCTAAAGAGTTAACTGCGTACCGCGAACCATCAAAGCCTGTTAGCAACTCGCCCTTCCTTATCGCACTACCCAATATATGAAGGGGGGACAAACAATATGCAGACTAGCTTGACAACCTTTCGATTAAAACTTGCGCAGCAGCATATTCTTTTGTGTGCGTAATGGACACATGAACCTGGTCTTCCTTCGTTTTCTCGCTTTTGATAAAAGGTTTTCCATGATCATCTTTTTGTATCTCGATGTCATGAAAGCTTAAATGCTGACCGATTCCCGTACCGTATGCTTTAGCAAAAGCTTCCTTTGCCGCAAAGCGTCCTGCTAAAAACTCCAGCTGTCTCTTTTCACTTAGCGCGTAAAAGACGTCCTGTTCACTTAAAGTCAATATTCGTTCTGGTAAACGGGGCTGTCTGCTGAGCACTCGTGACAGCCGGTCGATTTCTACAATATCAATGCCAATTCCTTTGATCACGGGGTACCTCCTATGATACTCGTACTAATTTGGATGTTCGCTTCATAAACGTGTTACTATAAACTTACCATTATCTAGTCAAAAGGGGTTTGTTATGTTTATTCGAACGGAGAGCTTTCAACAATTTATTAGGTCGTATCCAATCGTAACAGCGATCCTTGCATTGCAAATAGGTCTGTGGCTTTTATTTGCTATTCCTATCCCTATTATACAGCTTGGGCAGGACCATCTCGTCGGTTTCAACTATGGTGTAGCAGCAGGAGAATGGTGGCGGCTCGTTACCCCTATTTTTCTCCACGGAAGTCTGACACACATTTTGTTCAATTCTATGTCCTTGTTCCTATTTGCACCAGCGCTTGAGTATTTGCTTGGTAAGGTTCGGTTTCTCATCATTTATCTTGGGGCAGGGTTCATTGGAAATCTCGGAACCTATTGGGTGGAGCCTTTAGAGTATGTACATGTCGGCGCTTCTGGTGCTATCTTTGGTTTGTTTGGCGTTTATCTGTATCTTGTCCTATTTAAACCGCACATGATGGATCGCGGCAATTCTCAGGTAATCTTAACGATTCTTGGTGTCTCTGTCATCATGACGTTCGTCAATTCGAATATCAATATTATGGCTCACTTATTTGGATTGATAGGCGGCATGATCCTAGCACCTATCACCCTATTCTTTCACTCCAAAAAAAGACGCTATTAATCTCATAAAAAATGTCGATCACCCCTTTTGACAAGGAGCTGATCGACATTTTTTAGTTTAAGAAGATTTAATTTTTTCATAGGAATACCAATCAAATACACGTGCAGCATCTTTCTCTTCAAGGTGATGCACACCAAAGGAATCAAGCAGTGCAGAGGATTTCACAAAGGTGTGAATACTCGCCACTCGGCCTTTCTTTTGGAAATAAGATTGGGTCACCGTATAGTTTTGCATTCGTTTTCTCAATACAATTCCGGTGGTTTTGCTGATGCCTCTTGTCGTCAGCTGAATCAATGGATCTTTGATCGTATAACCTGATTGTTTATAGGCTAAGTACCCAAAGAACAAAGCAATTGGCAACGGAATGAATGCCAAATACCCCCACGGCGGAAAACGTACTGAAAGGATCACACCAACGAGCAATGGAACAAATCCGAAAGAGATCAGGTAGCGTTTGAGTGAACGCTTTGGCACCTTTTTCAGCTCAGCTTCTGGTGTCAGGTGATAATGATCTGTAAATTGAGACAACAATTCATTGATTTTTTTCTTTCGAATCAGTGGAAATAAGACCGAAGAGGTTTCTTTTTCTGTAATAGAACCTCCTGCACTAACGAGCATCACCGTAGCAAACCCAAAAGGCTCACGGAGAATGTTTTCTTTGATTTTCACTGCTTGAATTCTCGCAAGCGGAATGGTCATTTGATGTCTTTCAATGAGTCCTCTTGTAATGATGATGTCATTCCCTTTTCGTTTGGCAGCAAAATTAGCGTATTGGAGCGCCGTCACTCCAACACTGAGTATCCAAGCAATCAATACGGCTAGAAAAATTAGAATCGCGTAGATTTCAACACTTGCATGACTTAAGAAAGAGAACTGCTTGACGAACCCGTCTAAAGGAAGAATTTCATCTATTTGTGTGTAAATGGCTAGACAACCCGATATAATCACACCGATGCCACTTGAAGTCGTAGCCGTTAAAAGCAGCTCTGGTACACCCATACGATAGGAGACGTTGATTTCTTCCTCCACAGGTTTTTGCGCAGTTAGATGATCATGCGGTATATCACCAGTTTCATCCGTCATTTCTTCTTGCTGCAAGCTTTTCTTCCGGTTGAAAATCGACTGTTTCAATTGTTCTGCTTCTGCTTTTGTAATTGCCGTCAGGCTCACTTCTGGGCCATCCGTCCCGCCTGCCGTTTCAATTTGAACTCGCACCAAACCGAAAATCCGCTGGAAGATGCCTTCACTTGTATTGACCGTTTGAATTCGTTCTAACGAGATATATTTTTTCTTTTTCGTGATTACACCTGATTCCACACGAAATTCATCGTCTTCCATACGGTAGGTGAATCGTCTCCATTCTAAAACGGTTGAAACAGCTTTCCATAAAAGAAGCACACCAAGAATGATAAACGCATAAAAGCGAATACTTGAATTCGAGTTCACAAAAATAAGCACGAAAAAAGGGATAATGAAGTTTTTGATCATGGATACGGCATCTGATATAAAATCAATGAACATCGAGATTGGATGTACACGTTTTGGTTCAGACATCATCTTCTGTCACCCTTGCTAAACGAGATATGTAATCACGAAGCTCATCTGCCTCTTCTAATTCTAACGCTGGAATATCATGAACAGTGGCAGCAGTCGAAATTTGAACAGATGCCAAACGATAGCGCCTTAAAAGCGGTCCTTGGGATGTATCGACATGCTGGACACGCACCATCGGCACAATCACACGTGTAACGCGAATCAGCCCATGCTGTATTTCAATTTCATTTTCAAATACTTCGTAGCGCCAGATGTGATGACGGATTTTTGGTATGAGCCAAATTCCGAAAATGATCTGTAAGATCCACAATCCGACGAGGATGGCCCCAATCCAATATGGCCATTGAAAATAATAACTAGCAATAAATACCCCAATGATGATGAGTAAGAAAATCAATGAGATAATTCCATTTTGAAGACGCCATACCTTTAATCCATTTAAGCTAATTTGACGTTGCGGCTGTTTTCTCACATTCTTCCCCCATTCTCTTACTTTTCTATCAATATATTACGAAACAGAGCCTAAAAAGTTTCAATAAGCCTGTTAAAAAAAAGCGAACCCTGCAAAGGATTCGCTCTTGTATGTTAGTTGTTATAAGATTTCTTTTGACGACGATCGCTAGAAGAACGATTGCGATCATTTGATGAACGTTTTTTATCACCGTAAGATGAACGGCTTTTCCCGCGATAGCCGCCTCCTCCGCCGCCGTCTCTACGTTTAGAAGAGCTGCGATTGTTACGATTGCGTTTTGAAATCATTGGTGCTTCATCTGTCAAACGAACAGGCGTTGCATCTGGCTCTTTTGTCATCATTTTGATGGCAGCCGCAACCACTGTGACAGAATCATGATCTTCTAGCAATTCAGCAGCAGCTGTCATGTAGAAGTTTAAGTTGTTTTCACTGATGATCGTGCGTAGACGGTCAACTGTTACTTGCTGTTGTCCTTCAATTGCTTCATCTAGAGTTGGTTCTTTCATACGATCCATTTTACGTTTTGTCGTTTGCTCAATCGCACGAAGCATATCTTTTTCACGTGGTGTGATAAATGTCACCGCCATACCTGTACGTCCAGCACGGCCTGTACGTCCAATACGGTGTACATAGCTTTCCGGATCTTGTGGCACATCGAAGTTATACACGTGTGTCACGCCAGAGATATCAAGTCCACGTGCTGCAACGTCTGTTGCCACAAGCACATCGATTGAACCTTCTTTGAATTTGCGAAGCGCAACCATACGTTTCGCTTGAGTCAGGTCACCATGAATTCCTTCAGCTGTATAACCTCTTAGGTTAAGCGCTTCTGTCAATTCGTCAACACGGCGTTTCGTACGACCGAAGACAATTGAAAGCTCAGGTGATTGAATGTCAAGAAGACGTGTCAATGTATCAAACTTCTTACGTTCGTGAATATCCAAGTAGAACTGTTGGATGTTAGATACTGTCATTTCTTTTGCTTTTACTTTCACATGCTCTGGGTTTGTCATGAAACGTTCTGCAATGCGCTTAATTGGTGCAGGCATTGTCGCTGAGAATAAAAGTGTTTGGTGTTCACTTGGTACATTTGAAAGGATCGATTCAATGTCTTCAATGAAACCCATGTTTAGCATTTCATCTGCTTCATCAAGCACAACTGTTTCAACATTTTGAAGACGCATTGTACGACGGTTAATGTGATCGAGTAAACGTCCTGGAGTCCCTACGATGATATGAGGGTTCTTCTTGAGCGAACGGATTTGGCGGCTGATATCTTGTCCACCGTAAATCGGAAGAACGCGTGCACGCTTGTCTTGGCCGATTTTGTATAGCTCTTCAGATACTTGAATAGCTAATTCTCTTGTTGGCGCAATGATAATCGCTTGGATATTAGGAGACGCTGGGTCGATTTTTTCAACCAGAGGAATACCAAATGCTGCTGTTTTTCCTGTTCCTGTTTGTGCTTGTCCGATGACATCTTTATTCTGAAGACCGAGAGGAATCGTTTCTGCTTGAATCGGTGTTGCTTCTTCAAATCCCATGCGGTTAATAGCTTTCATGAGACTTTCGCTTAATTGAAAATCTTGAAACGTTATAGTCAAATTATTCAAACTCCTTCTAATTGCTGTTTCAGTAATCTCGTGAATGATCATTAAAAACTGCCCTTTTCTGAAAGGACAGGTCCATTATATACAAAGCCCGAATTACCCTACATTATATCTTACCATTACACTATTTGTTTTTCAACAAGACAGAAATGGATATATCTACTGCTCCACAATGACAGATTCACCTTCACTTTGATCTCCGTCCATCCATTTCCACTTTTCTAACAGTTGAATTTTTCCGCTATCCAGCTGCTTAGGTGTGGAATCGCAGGTCCCGCTTCTCATGCTGCCATCCTTGCTCACATGGTGGTATCTAAAATGAAGTGTTCCATCCTCTTTCACTGTTCCTACAAGTACGCCAGATACAATACTGCCGCCTTGATATGTGCCCGTTAAAATATTCCCGTCCTGACGATATTGAAATATGGTTCTTTCTGATACTTCCCCATTACTCGAATTAGACTGCGGGATAAAGGTTTTTCCGTCATATTGAAACAAACCGAATCGACCACCTTTTCTTGCCTATTGTAACATAGGCCTGTCACTGATTCGACAAAAATGTTGCAGATTTTAACAAGTGGGATTCAATTTATATTAGTTTAGCCACATTTTCGCTTTTCTATATATTAAATTGCTTTTTTTAGAAATTGTTCTACTTTCTCAAACAATTGCTGTGCACATGGCTCGTGACAAACATGGTGTTTACAGTCAGGTAAATAAAACATTTCTTTCTGATGAGACGGGATTTTATGATAAATAAATTCTGCACTAGAAGCGGGAACAATCCCATCGCTTTCCCCTTGAACAATTAAGACGGGCAGATGAAGCTTCTCAAGGGAGCTCTTCGTTTGCTTTACCAGCTTCATAAATTCTACAGCAGCTGATAAGGGCGTGCTCGTTAGCTTATGACGATACCGGTCATACAAGGGGTTTGTATCAATCAACCCAGACAAAGATTCCTTCACCATCTGCCTTGTGTCTTGGATCATCTGTTTTGGGTTCACATATTTTGCCGCAGCACTTAAAAGGACAAGGCGGGCAACCGGATACTTCGCAGCTAAGTAAGAGGCAATCATCCCGCCCATTGAAAAACCGACCAAATAAATGGTGTCACATGTTCGGGATAGGGATAAAAGTTCTAGTTCAGCTGTCGCAATCCATTCTTGATAAAGAATGCCTTTTAATTGAAGTTCCTCCCCATGCCCCGGAAGCGTGATAGACTGCACGGTCCAATCTGTCGTCTGCTTTAAATACTGCGCCAGCGGTTCTACCTCATAAGGGGCTCCCGTAAAACCGTGTATACATAGACAGCCAATCATTCAGTCACCTTCTTTGCCGCTAACTTTTATAGTGCAGTAATGACTTCTTCCAATCTCATGCCGCGTGAGGCTTTGACAAGAACAACATCGTCAGGTCCTGCCACTTCAGCTAGTTTTTTCTTCAGTTCCTCTTTGTCCATATAAGAGAACACGCGCGCATCTCCAAATGCTTTCTTTGCTCCTTCAGCAATGAGTGCACCTAGCCGTCCATACGTCATGACATGATCGATAAACTCAGGCTTGATGTATCGGCCTAGTTCGTAATGATACGTTTCTTCTTCACTTCCCATTTCAAGCATATCACCAAGCACTAAAATGCGATTGGCGCAACCGTCCATATCCCCTACAAGGTCAATCGCCGCTTTCATGGAAGTAGGACTCGCATTATACGCATCGTTTATGACCGTGATTCCTTTATCTGTTGTAAACAGCTCAAGACGCATTCCTGTCAATTTCGTTTGCATCAACCCTTGGGCTATTTGTCTTTCATTCAGCCCAAAATGCTGGCCAATGGCAATAGCAGCAAGGGCATTCTTCACATTATGTTTCCCTAATACAGGAATGAGAAACGCCTGAGCGTACCCTTCGACTTGAAATTCAGTTCCTTCTGCAAGCTGATTGATGTGATTCACCCTGATATCACAGTCCTCTGCTTCTCCAAAGGTTTTCACGTTGTGAGCCAGTGCATTCGCTCTTTCGCGAAGCAAGGGCTCATCTCCTAAATAATAAAAGACGCCATCCTCTTTTAACCCTTTTGTGATCTCACATTTTGCATCGGCAATTGCTTCTCTTGATCCTAGATCTTGCATATGAGATTCTCCGACATTGGTGATGACTGCCGCATCAGGTTCAGCGAGGCTTGACAAAAACTCAATCTCACCTTTTGCACTCATGCCCATCTCCAAGACAGCGACCTCTGTTCCTTCTGGCATCGCAAGAATGGTGAGCGGAAGACCGATATGATTATTAAAATTGCCATCTGTTTTATGGACTTGATACGCCGTTTGTAATACTGAATGAATCATGTCTTTCGTTGTTGTTTTCCCATTACTTCCTGTAATACCGACAACACGAGGATTTTCTTCTTTTAAGTATGATTTTGCCAGCTGTTGCAGTGCAGCCAGTGTATCCTCTACAAGAATGACTGGAACGCCTTCTGGTGGATTGGCCTCTTTTTGATTCCAAAGAACAGCGGCAGCTCCAAGCTCCACTGCTTTTGAAGCAAATGTGTGACCGTTAAAATGTTCTCCAATAAGCGGGATAAACAGTGCGCCTTTTGATACTTTTCGTGTATCTGTTGTCACTCCGTGAATTTGCTCTTCGCCAAAAGCTTGATTAGATAATGCTCCACCAGCCATTTGGGCGATTTGTTTCACTGTACGTTTGATCATGATTTTCGCCTCTCTTTCTCATTTCACGTTTGAAGGAAAAGAGACACTACCTGTAGGATAGTGTCTCAGCGTGTAGACAAACCCTCGCATTCGGTGTCAGTCCTGCGTGCCGGTGCTCACGAATGTCAAATTCGCTCCGCTCCAGTACTCGTCCTTCCTAGACTTCAAAGGTTTTCTATCACGCTGAAAAGAAGACAAAGGGCTAAAATAAAGTTCATTTTAGCCCTTTGTCAACAATCTGAGACACTACCTGTAGGATAGTGTCTGCTTGAATGCTCACATTAAAAAGTTGTTTTAATGGTTTGTTTTTCTTGATGACGTTCAATTGCAAGTGACACCAGCTTTTCAATCAATTCAGGATACTCTACACCAGTATGTTTCCAAAGCAGCGGGAACATACTGAATGGTGTGAATCCAGGCATTGTATTCACTTCATTGATCAGCACTTTGCCATCCTCTGTTAGGAAGAAGTCTGCACGTACGAGACCAGATCCATCAATCGCTTTAAATGCTTTAATCGCCATATCGTGAATCGTCTTGTATTCATCTTCTGAAACACCAGCAGGAATGATCAAGTCTGTATCGCCATCTTCATATTTTGCTTTGTAGTCATAAAAATCTGTTTTAGGTGCAATTTCACCAACAACAGAGCATTTCGGCTCGTCATTTCCTAATACACCAATTTCGATTTCTCTTCCAATGACGCCTTCTTCCACGACAACACGACGATCATATTGGAAAGCCAAATCAAATGCTGCTTGAAGCTCTTCTTTGCTGCGGCATTTACTAATTCCAACACTTGATCCCATGTTGGCAGGTTTCACAAAGCAAGGATAGCCTAGTACTTGCTCCACCTGTTCTAAGCTGTCTGATGTTGTTTTCTCGTAGTCTTTTTTATTGAAGGAAAGGTGCTTTGCTTGTTCAAGTCCTGCTTGCGCAAAAACATCTTTCATCATGACTTTATCCATACCCGCAGCAGAAGCGAGAACGCCGTTGCCGACATACGGGATATTTAGTAGTTCAAGTAAACCTTGCATCGTTCCATCTTCACCATTTGGTCCGTGCAGCAATGGAAAGACGACATCAATTTTCTCATCAGCTGATGCAGGCTGTGGAAACATGCTCTCATTTAAAGAAGTTGGTAAAAACGTCTTTGCGTTTTGTTCAAATTGAAGCATTTTGACGTTTGATACTGGTTCAGTGAGTTTTTCTCCTCTTAGCCATTCGCCCTCTTCTGTAATATAAATTGGATGTATATCGAACTTCTCAGTGTTAAGTGCTTTTGTTACTGCAAGTGCTGTTTGCAGTGATACATTATGTTCGGCTGACTTTCCGCCGTAAACCAATCCTAAACTTATTTTCAATGGATACTCCCCCCACTAAAATTCATCTTTACTATCTTATCACTTTCAAGCGAAAATGCTCTAATTAATTTTTGTTGTTACGGAATTGAAATGATTTGTAAAGGTTGTAAGCGCCCCCCGAGCATTTGTATGTCATTCGCCTTTATTTTATATTAAAATGACATTGAAAAGGAGTTGTGACAAATTGAAAAAAATCACAAGTACTGAACAATTCAATGAAATCATTCAATCAGACAAAGAAGTCATCGTGAAATTCTTTGCGACATGGTGTCCTGATTGCACAAGAATGGACATGTTCATTCCAGACATTTTAGAGGCTTATGCTCACCATGAATGGTTTGAAATAAACAAAGATGACTTCCCTGAATTAGCGGAAACGTATCAGGTAATGGGTATTCCAAGCCTGTTAATTTTCAAAAATGGTGAAAAAACAGGACATTTACACAGTGCAAACGCAAAATCACCTGAAGAAGTGACAGAGTTTCTTCAAGAACACGTTTCATAACTGATGATAATGAAAGGACATCAGCAAACTCTTGCTGGTGTCTTTTTCATTTCTTCTATATCCTCTTATATCAAATCTCTACATAAGACGAGATGTATGGCCAAAACGTTTCAATGAAGAAAAGAATGTTTTTATGATGTCACGACAAGAATTGACAGCGAATTATTTCCTGGGAAAGAATTCAAAGTCGATATGGATGGGAATATGTCGGTTACGTGAATTTTCTGAATTGAATCTTTACTTCTGACATTTGACTTTGTATAATGAAGTTGTTAGCTAATTGAAAATGATTATCAATTTCATCTATGAGGAATCTTATAAATCCCCATTTTTATAAAGGAGCGATGAGTCACATGTCTAAGAAGAAGATCAAAACGTACCAGCAATTGATTGAAGAGAACAAGAAGGCGATCATGCGCGATCCTAAAATGATGGAAAGTATATACGAAACCATCGACAAAAAGCATCAGAAGCAGCTTGCAGCTGCTGGACGTAAATCATAAATACAAGATGAGCAGTCAAAAGCTGGCTGCTCTTTTATTTACCTCAACAGAAATAAAAAAAGCCGATAAAATCGAATAACAGATTTTATCGGCTTTTGTTTTTAATGTGATTTCGCTACACGGTCCTGCTTCATTCCTAAGTAAATGAGCATATACGTGAGATAGCCCATAGTCATCGTTAAACCACCGAAAAAGAATTGAGAAAATACAGGTTCCTCAAATGTCGTGACGGCAGCAAGAATGATCCAGCTCGCATATAAATAAACCATGAACCATTTCATGTTTCTTTTAAGTGTATACAGAAAGAAAAGACCGGCTAATGAAAAGATCCCTAGCGCTAGTCTGAAATAAACAAGATGATCAAACTGGAAGGCAAAAGACACAAACGAAAACGACAGCAGCAACAAAATTGGTAAAGCCGTAATGAAATTTTTCACGATAGTGCCACCTCCATGACTCCTCCATATTATAAGACAAAATCAGGCGGTTATCGTGAAATACAGACTCGTTTTCACAAAGATGTCACGAATTTTTCTTGTTATTTGACACAATTTTTACACATTTACGTCACGCTTCCAAAAAAGGAACCAAGCCGTTCCAACAAAGAAAACAAAATGCGCCCCTACAATGAATAGAGAAAACAAAAGACTCATTCCATCAAAGGGTGGCGGTCCTTGAAAGCTGTATTGAGTAAAGTCCGTGTTGGCGAAAAGCAGGATTTTCCCCCACTGATTTTCAAAAAGAGACATGATGGGCACAAGTGATTTTGCCGCATATAAAACAAAGAATGAAGTGACAAGCGCAATCAGGCTGTTCCTAAACAAACTGGAACACATAAAAGCGAAGCTTGCCATCATGATCACTTCCACCCACTGTGAACCGATGACTGCAAGCGTATGCTGAAATAATCGTCCCGTACTTTCATTAAATTCAGTACCAAAGAAAATAAGGCCAAATAGAAAAGCTAACACGTAATAAAAAACAAACAGGTAGATGACCGCTAGCACAAGTGTCATATATTTTGACAGAAAAATATGCAGCCTTGTCTTTGGCCGGATGAATAAGAACTTGATCGTCCTTTTTTGAAACTCTGTTGAGATCAGTGTCGCGCCAATGACGACAGCGAGCACTTGTAAAATAAACACGACGTTTGTGGAATAAGCAAAATAGTTCGCGACCGTGTCTTGTCCACCAAGGCTGGATATGACTCGTTTCAACGCTAAAGCCATCGTCATTTGAAAGACAACGATCAATCCAAGTGCAATGAATGTGATCTTTTGCCTCATAATTTTTTTATGCTCATTCTTGATCAGTTGAAGCATCTGCTGTCCCGCCTTCCGTCCATTTCATAAAGGCCTCTTCAATGGATTGTTTTTGAGGCGTCATTTCTAGTACATCAAACCCTGCCAACACGAGCTGCTTGTTAAGCTCTGACACACGATCTTTGTTCAGTTGAAGCAGCACCTGCTCTCCATTTCGTTCATATGTATATCCATTTGTGCCGAGCCATGAAGCGGCCTTTTCTACTGGCTGAATATTCATCAGCACCTGCTCTTTTCCCTCCATGTCCCGAAGATTCGCACTCGCTTTGATCCGTCCTTTTTGAATGATGATCATGCGGTCACATAGCTCTTCTACCTCATGCAATAAATGCGTGGCAAATAACACGGAGGTTCCTTCTTCTTGCACGAGCGTTTGCAAGTGCTCGCGGAATTCCTTCATTCCTGCGGGATCAAGCCCATTTGTCGGTTCGTCTAAAATGAGCAGATTGGGCTGATGCAAAATGGCTTGTGCAATCCCAAGCCTTTGTTTCATCCCCAATGAATACGTCTTGACCTTCTGATGAATGGCGTGCTCCAGACGAACTCTTTTCACCACTTCATGAATGCGGTCCTCGGAAACTCCATCGTGCATCGCCGCATACAATTCAAGGTTTTCAAAGCCTGTTAAATACGAATAGAACTCAGGATTTTCTATGATGGCACCAACAGATGACATCGCCTTTAGAAATTCATTATCCTGAGAATATCCATTGATCATGATTCGGCCGTTGTTTTTTCTCATCAAGCCCACGATCAGCCGAATCAAGGTCGTTTTTCCAGACCCATTTGGTCCAAGTAAACCGACAATCTCTCCTTGCCTAATCTCCATAGAAATATCTTGCAAAATCATATGTCGGCCCATTTGTTTATCGACTTTCTCTACTTTTAGAACAGCAGACTGCAAAGTGGTTCCTCCTTCTGATGTAAAGCCTATGGCGGCAGTTACGGCCGCTCATTCTGTTAAAAGTATATCACGCAAAACAAGCCGTTCCACGAAAAAAAGGGCTGATCCAGGTCAGCCCTTTTGAACATTACATTGATAAATTAGGTGATGATGCGTCTTTCTCATGTTTTTTCTCAGTTTCTGTCACAATCACCGCACATGCTGCGTCACCTGTAATATTAACAACGGTTCTTGCCATATCTAATAAACGGTCTATACCAAGGATAAGCCCAATTCCTTCAACAGGTAGACCCACAGAATTCAGTACCATGGCCAGCATAATCAAGCCAACCCCCGGTACGCCGGCTGTCCCAATACTGGCTAATACGGCGGTTAATACAACTGTGATCATTTGTATAAGCGTCAATTCAACACCAAATACTTGTGCAATAAAGATGGTTGCGACCCCTTGCATAATCGCCGTCCCATCCATATTGATTGTCGCGCCCAATGGCTGCACAAAGCTAGATATAGGCTCAGGTACTTTCAGCTTTTTCTGAGCTGTTTCCATTGAAACAGGAAGAACTGCACTACTGCTTGACGTACTAAATGCCACGACCATCGCAGGTGAAAAATCTTTAAAGAATGTAAAAGGATTTCGTTTTGCAAATAAAGCCAAAGTTGAACCATAGGTGAGAAAGAAATGAACAAACAGCGCTACTAGAACCACTGAAAAGTACAGCCCCATGGCTTTAATTGCATCAAGACCTTGGCTCCCAATCGCCGTTACAATTAAGCCAAATGTTCCGTATGGAGCAAATTTCATGACTACTCCCACAAGGTACATCATGAGTTCATTGCCTTGTTCTAATATTTTGAGTAACCCTTCTGTTTTTTTACCTAGTACTGCAATGCCTAGACCTAAGAAAACACAGAACACAATGATTTGCAGCATGTTACCTTCAACTAGAGATTGGACTGGATTTGTTGGAATGATGTTTAATAATGTGTCAGCCGTAGATGGTGCTTCTTGAGGTTTAAATTCTGCCCCCTTTGTGTCGAAAGAGCCAAAGGAACCAGGTTTAATTAATAACGCTAAAGACATTGAAATGATTATAGCGAATGTTGTTGTCAGTAGAAAGTACGAGATGCTTTTTGCGCCAATTCTGCCAAGCTTTTTCGGATCACCAAGGCCTGCCACGCCAAGTGTGATGGAAAAGAACACGATTGGCACAACTAACATTTTGATAAGATTTAAGAAGATTTGACCTAGAGGTGTGAACAGATAAGGATCTAACATTTTGAATACATTTGGAGCAAAAATGTTAAGCAAAAGTCCCGTGATTGCACCTACAATGAGGGCAATGATAATTTTTGTAGCCAGCTTCAATAAAATCTCCCCTTCCTCGTCAAAAAGACCCACGAGAGAGTTTTCTCGTGGGTCTGCGTGTTCTTACATATACCACCGTTTACTCTCTTCACGCTGATGAGGTTAGCTGACGGGTTAGGACGAAGAGATGTCCTTTTTTCTAATGAAAGAAAAATTCACCCCAAAAACATGGGTCCCCCATTCCTTTAGAAGGATTAAGCGTGTGGTTATTATGATATTTTCATACTATTTATACCTTATTTTTAGAAAATTGTAAACAGGTTCATATGAACTTTTTAATTACTTTCTTCCTTATTTGTGACCTCCAAAATGTCTAAAATAAACACAAAGATTGGGATACCGATAATGAGTCCCCAAATGCCAATATAGTGTTCAGAGAAAATCAGCACAATAAATGTGAAGAAAATAGGGAGTTCTGTTTTAGCTGACATGAGCTTCGGATTTAAGAAATAGGCTTCAATTGCATGGATGATGACGATGACCAGCACAATATAAAGGACATACATTCCGCCTCCAAGTGTATACGCAATGATGCTCAATGGAATGAGAGAGATGACCACACCCGCTACAGGAATTAAGCCTAGCAAAAAGACCATGACCGCTAATCCAAATAACTGCGGAAAGCCCATAATTCCAAGCGCAATTGTCGTTAAGACACAGTTAACGGTGGCAATGATAAACTGTGCTTCGAGTACCTTTCCAAACGTTCTGGAGAATTTACGTCCAAAGAAAGCAATTTCATGATAGAACACGGAGATTTTACTCGTTTTGAACTTGTTCATGAATTGGATGAGGCGTTCCTTTTCGAACAGGAAGAACATGCTTAATATTAAGGACATAATGACCTGGATACTAAACGTGCTGAAATCTGTTAAGTATGTATAGAGGAAATTAAACCCTTTCTCAAAGTAAGCTGATATTTTGAAATCTCCGAATACGTTGGTGATGACGTCAAAGAAGGGTAAATCTTGTGGATGATCTGAAATTTTCTTTCCTAAATGAAATAACTGCTCCACCTGTTTGGCGATGATTGGCACAAAAACGAATCCGCCAAACGTCAATCCACCAGCCAGGAGAATATACAAAAGGGTAATGACCGATTTCTGTCCTATTTTTAGGAAGTGATTTAAAAAGCCCCTAATGACCTCTTCTAACCGATTCATCAAAAAGGTGAATATGAAGGTCAGGAGAATTAAATTCATCATTCCTCTTAATAGATACAATACTGTGGCTAATACTACAAATACTGCAAACCGCTTAACACCGGGTTTTTCGAACAATTTTAAAAATGCTGCCATTACGTTCCACACCTGCCAGGACTAAAGTCTATTTTTCATCGTATCTGATATACATTATATCGGATCTTTCTGTAAATTATATAACAAAAGGTCAATGAGGTCTTACGATTCGTTCTAATTTTATCAAGCTTTTCTGTTTTTTCTTTTCATCACAAGAAAAAACCGAACCCCATGTAGAACATAAGGTTTCGGTTTTTGGTTGTTTTTTATACTAAACGGCTTGCTTGATATTCCGCATTTCCTGAAGCGCTGTTTTACTCTTCGCTTCGTCAAATTCACCTTCACTTTTCGCTACAACAATGGTTGCAATTCCATTTCCAATCAGGTTTGTAATGGCTCTTCCTTCACTCATGAATCGGTCAACACCAAGCAGCAGTGCAAGCCCTTCAAGCGGAATGACCTGAAGTGCAGCAAGTGTAGATGCCAGCACGATAAATCCGCTTCCTGTTACCCCAGCTGCTCCCTTTGATGTGAGCATCAGAACAAGGATAATCGTGATCTGCTGACCGATGGATAAGTCCACACCAAAAACTTGTGCTAAGAAGACCACGGCCATCGATAAGTATATTGAAGTTCCGTCTAAGTTAAAGGAATAACCTGTTGGAATGACAAGTCCAACAACCGACTTAGAACATCCATATCGTTCCATTTTATCCATCATTCTTGGTAGCACTGATTCTGAAGAACTTGTGCCAAGGACAATTAAAATTTCATCCTTGATAAATCGTAGATAACCGAACAGGCTGAAACCATACATTTTACAAATGATGTTCAGCACAACGAAGATGAACAGGAACATGGTCATATAAACAGAGAGCATCAGACTCGCCAGCGGTTTAATCGAAGCCAAACCAAAGTGTCCGATCGTATAGGCCATTGCCCCAAATGCACCGAGTGGCGCGGCACGCATGATATATCCAATGATTTTGAAGAAGACAAGTGACAGCTTATCAAGCCATTCGATGATTCCTTTCCCCTTCTCACCAAGTGCAGCAAGCGCAACACCGAATAAAATAGAGAAGAATAAGACCTGTAAAATATCTCCCTTCGCAAAGGCATCTACCATGTTAGAAGGCACAATGTGTGTCACAAACTCCATCCAGTCGATACCCTGTCCCCCATTTTGGGTATACTGTGAAACATCCCCTTTTTCAAGCTTACTATAGTCAAGACCTGCTCCCGGCTTCATGAAATTGACAACAAAAAGACCGATGACCAGAGCAAGCGTTGTAACGACTTCAAAATAAATAAATGCTTTTCCCCCAACTTTCCCGACCTTTTTCATATCACCCATCTTGGCAATACCAAGAACGATGGTTAAGAAAATGATTGGTGCGATCACCATTTTGACTGCATTAATAAATGTGTCACCAAGCGGCTTCATTTCTTTCCCGACGTTTGGCCAAACCATTCCGACAATGATCCCAATCATGACAGCTGCAATGACCTGAAATGTCAGGTTCTTAAAAAGCCTTTTCATAAAAAATCAACTCCCTCACCCTTTGATGTAAACGCTTAACTGTTATCTGTAGATAAATGATAGCGATTTCATCAAAGGCTGTGAAGCTTATGAACATATCGTACATTTTGGTCTTTTTGGTCTCTTAGTCAGAATGTACGATATATTTATTAACAGGCCGTCCTACCCCGCCATATTGCATATCTAATTTCAGCTCGCCTACTTTCACTAGGAAGTCTAAATACCTGCGTGCCGTGACACGGGCAATACCAAGTGCATTGGCGACTTCCTCTGCAGACTGCGCGCCTTCCTGCAACCTCATATAGGCTTTAATTTCCTTCATCGTATGCACATTCAGCCCCTTAGGGAGCCATGTACCTTCCTGCTTAACGGCAGGCTTTCGTATGATATCATCCAGCATCTCCTGAGAAAATTCTGCTGCGGTACGAATTTTCGATTTAAATGCTTTATAGCTTTCAAGTGATTCTTTCATTCGTTCAAATTTGAACGGTTTGATGATATAATCTCGCGCACCATTTTGGAGCATGACGCCAATTGTCTCTTTGTCCTTCGCTGCAGAAATTACAATCACATCCACTTGCATCTTTTGCTTTCTAATGTCTTGCAGCGTTTTGACGCCATCCTTCTTCGGCATATAGACATCAAGTACCACGAGGTCTGGACGAATCTCTTTGATCAGCTGGATGCCCTGTTCGCCATTCCCTGCTACAGCCGCTACTTGAAAGCCAGGAACACTCATAATGAACTCTTTATTCACTTCTTGCACCATCGGGTCATCTTCAATTAATAGCACCTTAATCTGAGTCATCTGTCTCTCTCCTCTATTGTCATTGGGAATTCGATTGAGAAGGTGGTACCAATGCCGATGCTTGATGTGACTTCTACGTTCCCCATCCCTTTGTCGATCATCGTTTTGACAATATACAGGCCATAGCCTGTTCCGCCTTCTTTACCGTATGTGAAGCCTTTATCGAAGATATGAGGAATCATTTCCTCTTCTATCCCGGAGCCATGGTCTTCAATCAAAATCGCGAGAACATCCTCCGTTTGATCAATACTAATCGAAATGAGTTTCGTTTCTCTTTCTACAGTATCATACGAGGCAAAGGCGTTCTCAATCAGATTGCCAAGCAGCTTCGTCATATCATGCTGATCTAGCCGCTCTGGAAAATCGCGCAGACAGCTATTTTCATCCACTTCGACTTTGATGCCAAGCTCCTTGCCCCTTCTGATCTTGCTCATCAATAAACCTGCGACGGCATCGTGCTGAATGACGCGGTGAAGAAAATCCGTCACATGTTCCTGTTCTTCTGTCGTTTGAAACGCAAGGTCGAGCGCCTGATCGGCTTTGCCAAGCTGAATCAATCCCGCAATCGTATGAAGCTTATTCATATGCTCATGATTCTGCACCCGCAGGCCGTCAACAAAGTTCTTGACCCCAGTTAGTTCCTCTGCTAATTTAGCAGCCTCTGTCCGGTCCTGAAAAATGGCGACTGCTCCGATCATCTTCTTTTTCATCACAATCGGAATCCGGCTGCTCATAATCCGCTTTCCGCTCATATGAATCTCTTCATTGTAGACTGGTTCTGCGCGATCAATGATCTCAGGAAGTCTCGTGTCGGGCAGCACCTCCCAAATATTCCGGCCTACTGCATCACCTGTCACTCCAAAAATTTGCTTCGCCTTCTCATTAAAAATGGTGATCAAGTGCTGATTATCGATGGCGATGACTCCTTCATTGATGGAGTGGAAGGTGGCGGTGCGTTCCTCTAGCATTCTGACAATCTCGTGCGGCTCCAGCTTAAACATTTGCTGTTTGATATGACGGGCGAGCAAAAATGAACCCACAAGCCCAAAGCTGAGCGTCAGCAGCAGGATCATGAGGATATCCTGCTTCATTTTTCCTAATATATCTGCCATACTTGGCAGCGTCCTTCCTACAAGGACAACACCTGTCTGGTTAAATTTTTCATCCTTCACTGGATAAAAAGCTCTGATGGCTGTTCCAAGCTCTCCCTCTGCTTCTGAGAAATAAATATGCTCTGCAAAAGCCGGCTCTTCATCTGTCCCCTCTGAGCGGTGGCCAATTCTTGTTTTCACTGGATGCGTTAATCTCACATGATCCATATCCATGACAACAATGTAGTCAGCGTCTTGAATAATCCGAATCTCTTCGATCGCATGCTGTAATCGAGAACGTTCCTTTGTCTGATCCGCTAACGCCTGCTTCACCTCATTCATCTCAGCCACTGTTCTCGCTGTATTCATGAGTCTTTTTCGCAGCTCTCGTTCCTCCGTTTGCTGGATTCCCCCAACAAGGACAATTCCTCCGATTAAAAGGGCGAAAATGACAACGAAATATGTCAAAATGGTGAGCTTCCACCTAATAGATAGTTGTTGTAATTTCAATCGATTTCTCATCATTTTTTCACCTGTATCTTTACGAATTCTTCCTCTGTCAAGTATGCTTGACATAAGGGGGATCTGACGCATGAAGAATTTACTTGCTTATACGCTATTGCTAATCATCGGTTTTGTAACCGCTTTATACTTTGGCTTTTATCATATGATGCCTAAATCAGCGACTATATTCGATGATGAACAGACAGGGCTGAAGGATCAGCTTGTGTTCAAATTTAGCCATGTCGTAGCAGACAATACACCAAAAGGACTTGCCGCAAAGAAATTTGCTGAGCTCGTGCATGAGAAATCCGATGGAAAGATCAGCATTCAAATTTTCTCAAACGGGAGCCTTTATTCTGATATTGAAGAGATTAATGCACTCAAAGAGAATCAAGTACAATTTATTGCTCCGTCTACCTCGAAGCTCGGCATGCTGTCCCCTGAGTGGCTGGCACTTGATCTTCCCTTTGCTTTTTCTAATTATGATGCTGTTCAAGAAGGCTTACACGGTGCGATTGGACAGAAATTGTTCGGCACGCTGCAAAAAGATGGTCTAAAAGGAATGGCCTACTGGACAAATGGCTTTAAGCAAATTACCTCTAATAAAGGACCAATCAAACAGCCTGGTGATTTAAAAAATCAATCTCTCCGCATTATGCAAAGCGACATGATTGAAAAACAGTTCAAACTTCTTGGCGCAAAGCCCTATCAGGAATCGTTTAATTCGACATTTCAGCTGTTAGAAACAAAAAAAGTAGACGGTGAAGAAAATACAATTTCAAATATTTATTCAAAAAAATTCTATCATATACAAGACTATATGACGATCAGTAATCACGGGTATTTAGGGTATGTTGTCTTAACAGATCAAGCCTTCTTTGACCGCCAGACACCCGAAACGAAAAGAATTTTACTTGAAGCGATGGAAGAAACAACGGCTTGGAACGAGAAACATGCAGAACAGATGAATCATGATCAGCTGGAGGACATTAAACGGGAATCTCCGATTGCGATCCACGAATTAACGCCAGCAGAGAGGCAAAAATGGGTGAAAGCCCTTGATCCTTTGTATGATGAAGCCGAAAAAACAATCGGTTCCACCCTGATCAAACAGATCCGCGAGCTGCGGGCACGTTATGACCATTCTCCTATCCAAGCTTTTCAAGAAGATGATGATAAGACCAAATAAAAAATCCCTTTGAGAAAAGGGATTTCAGATTGTTGACAAAGGGCTAAAATGAACTTTATTTTAGCCCTTTGTCTTCTTTTCAGCGTGATTGAAAACCTTTGAAGTCTAGGAAGGACGAGCACCGGAGCGGAGCGAATTTGACATTCGTGAGCACCGGCGCGCAGACCTGACAAAGAATGCAAGGGTTTGTCTACACGCTGAAAGCCCTTTGAGAAAAGGGATTTTCTTTATGCACCCGACTCACTCTGTTCTTGCTGCGTGAGCTCTTGTAATCTTGTTAAAATTCTGCGCTTTCGATATTGCATCATGCCTGTTTCGGCAATTCCTTTTAACTGCGAGCGATTGGAGACTGCTCCAAACCAAATCCCCGCAATTGGGACAAGCTGAAACAGCTTCTTCCAGCCAAACGAATCTCGGTAATTATAGACCACTTCACGCCATCCTTGAATTTGAGAGATCATGTTTTCGTGCTTTCCTTCGGACGCATGGCAGCTCTTCAGCTCTTTTAGTATCGACTTTTTCCCAACGACATCAGCAGAGTTCAGCTGTAAACATTTAATGATAAATACCCGTTCTTCCTTGTTTTTAGGATCATAGCCATAGGTGACGGCAATATCCTGTAATGTTTTTAAGGAAAGGCCCAGCACCGCAGGAATATCTGCCGCTAATGTAAACATGCCGCCGACACCTGTTGTCGCACCTTGCACCGTGGCGATATTCGTTCTGTTTTTCCCCATATGTTCACTAATGGCATCCATGACTTCAATAGGGGCTTTTTCAATATCTTCTATGCGCTGAATCGATTCGTCAGCACATTTCTTTTGAAATTGATGGATGATGCCTTTTTCTGATGTCAAATAGGCGCCACCTGATTGAATGTAATGCCCCATTTCATCTAGTAGCACACCGATTTTTTTCTGAATAAAGGCAGGAGTCAGCTTGTCCAGCATTTGAAATGGAAGCCGACTGAGTTTCTCCCAAAAGCACACCTTCTGCTGTTCTTTCTCCCATTTTTCAATCTCCTTTAATTGTGCTTTTAGCCAATCTCTTTCCTCCATACCATTTCCTCCTTAGATGCCGTTCGGTATTTGTCTGTTATTATACACAATCCTTGTCCATCATACGTATCAAACATCGAAGCGGTTCCGAGAGGTTTTAAACCCTTTCAAAACGGTTATTGCTTAATAAACAATCAAAAGAGGAGTGATCAACATGTTAGGATTTCTTATTTCATTAGTTGTGGCGATTGTCATTGGCCTCATCGGCAGTGCACTCGCTGGAGGTAGTGTACCAGGAGGATGGATAGGTTCAATGATTGCCGGGCTTGCAGGCGCTTGGATTGGTCATGGATTACTTGGAACGTGGGGTCCTAGTATTGCAGGCTTTGCGATCATTCCAGCGATCTTAGGAGCAGCTATTTTTGTTATTATTTTAAGCCTGATCTTCCGCAGTGTTGGATCAAGGGTTTCTTAAAAAAACGAAAACAGAGGAAGCAAAGGGCTAAAATGATTTTTATTTTAGCCCTTTGTCTTCTTTTCAGCGTGATAGAAAACCTTTGCAGTCTAGGAAGGACGAGTACCGGAGCGGAGACCTGACAAAGAATGCGAGGGTTTGTCTACACGCTGGCACCGCCTAAGAGGCGGTGTTTTTTTATGTATTGATTGACATTGCATCTATTTTTTTCACTTACATATGATAAACAAACCTATTAGTTCAGATAGTTGACTTTTCATGGAGATGGGCATATGATGATTAAAAATTGCATAGAGGAAACTTTTTGTGCCCCAGCAAAACTTTGTAGAATCTAGGTGATGACATATGACAAACAAATACATCAAGGCACAGGCACACATGTCAGCGGCTGCTGAGCGTGCACTTGAAGGAAAGGTCAAAGGATTTAGAAGGCTCCTTCCTTTTCTCGGCCCTGCTTTTATCGCAGCTATTGCTTATATTGATCCAGGGAATTTCGCCACCAATATTGCCGCTGGCTCAAAATACGGGTATCTTCTCTTATGGGTCATTCTCATATCGAATCTCATGGCTTTGCTTATCCAATCCTTGTCCGCAAAGCTTGGAATAGCGACGGGTAAAAATTTACCTGAAATCGCACGTGAAGAGTTTCCAAAGCCCGTCTCCATCGGTTTATGGATTCAGGGCGAGCTCGTGATAATTGCCACAGATTTAGCTGAGTTTATCGGGGCTGCACTTGGTTTATACTTACTCTTTCGTATCCCGCTGCTTGAAGCATCAATTATTGCAGCCATCGGATCATTTGCGATTTTAGAGCTGCAAAGACGAGGATATCGAGCATTAGAAGCAGGCATCACTGGTATGCTGTTCGTTGTAGTGATCGCTTTTGCTGTGCAAACCTTTGTCGCAAAGCCAGATATCGCAAGTGTCGCAGGCGGACTTTTCATTCCGAGGTTTGATGGAACAGATAGTGTGCTGCTTGCAGCTGGCATTTTAGGTGCTACTGTGATGCCGCACGCGATTTATTTACATTCAGCTTTAACCCAAAGACGAGTCGTCGGCAGAACAGAAAAAGAGAAAAAACAAATTTTCCGCTTTGAGTTTTTAGACATCCTTATTGCCATGCTAGTCGCTGGGGCCATCAATGCCAGCATGTTGATTGTAGCAGCCGCTTTATTTTATAAAAATGGTCTCTTTGTTGAGGATCTGGATGTTGCGTTTCAGCATTTTGGTACACTCGCAGGTCCTGTATCAGCCATCTTATTTGGTGTAGGTCTGCTTGTAGCCGGGCTTTCCAGCTCTTCTGTCGGTACACTGTCAGGCGATATTATAATGCAGGGATTTATTCAGTACCGGATCCCGCTGTATGTACGCCGGTTGATTACCATCATTCCCCCTATTGCGATCATTGCATCCGGGGTGAATCCGACATCTGCGCTTGTGATGAGTCAGGTGGTCTTATCTTTTGGTATAGCCTTTGCTTTAATTCCACTCATTTTGTTTACAAGTAAAAAACGAATTATGGGCGATTTGACGAATGCACGCTGGGTGACAGGAATATCTTGGGTGATAGCAGCTCTTGTTGTAGCACTCAATCTCTTTCTAATTGTGGATACGTTTATGTAAAAGACAGTGATGATGCTGTCTTTTTCTTTCCATTTGGTTATGATAGAATTAATTTTCCCTGAGAGGATGTGGGCACATGTTTTTTTATCAGGATCAAGATCTATCCATGCGGCTGCTTGAGCCTAGAGACGCAAGAAGTTTGTATCTGCTCATTCAGCGGTCAAGAGAGCATTTACGTGAATGGTTGCTTTGGGTAGATACAACGCAAACAGAAGAAGACAGCATGGCGTTCATTCAAGGCGCAATGCAGCAAGCCTTGCAGAACAACGGCTTCCAAGCGGGCATATGGTCACATGGAGAACTCGTCGGCATCATTGGCACCCACCAAATTCATTGGATCAACCGTACCGTTTCTATTGGCTATTGGCTCGGAGAAGGCTATCAAGGAAAAGGCATCATGACAAAAGCCTGTAAAGCCGTCATTCAATATTTATTTGAAGAGTGCGGACTGCACCGCATTGAAATCAGAGCCGCTGTCGATAACCAGAAGAGCAGACGCATCGCAGAGCGATTTTCCTTCTCTCTTGAAGGCATTTTAAGACAATGTGAATGGCTGGGCGACCGCTTTGCCGATCATTGTGTGTACGCACTTTTACAGCCTGAATATATGACACAAAAAACGCATTCGATGAATCAGTCCACTTAATTGTGTCAATTACATGAATGATTTTACAAAGTGAAGCTTTATGGTATCCGTTGTAATCGGCATCTGATAAAATAGAAGGAAAAATCGAGGTATGATGTATGTCTCTTATTATTTTATTTTACTTATGGATTGTCCCTTTATTATTTGGCATTTTCTTCTCAATCCTAACAAAGAAAGCCACATACAAACGCCGCTTTGTCCCATCGTATAGCATGGCAGGACTCAGCATCGTTTTTCTTATTATGGCACTCGTCTTTTCAGCCAGTCATTTTCTATTCATTTGCGGTATGTTCCTTTTTGCCACAACACTTGTCGGCACAGGCATTCCATTATTCTTAGCCTTTACAAAAACACCATCATAAACAAAACCACCTTTCCTCGAGGGAAAGGTGGTTTTAGATTGTTTGACAAAGGGCTAAAATGATCTTTATTTTAGCCCTTTGTCTTCTTTTCAGCGTGATAGAAAACCTTTGAATTCTAGGAAGGACGAGTACTGGAACGGAGCGAATTTGACATTCGTGAGCACCGGAACGCAGAACTGACACCGAATGCGAGGGTTTGTCTACACGCTGAAACCACCTTTTCTCGAGGGAAAGGTGGTTTCTTTATTATTGATGAGGCATTCGGTATGTAATAGATGCACCTTGATTTTCTTCAATCGTCTTCACAATGTCTTGAAGGATCTCTGCTGCTCGATCATTTGAGTCATACTTGCCGAGTATCTTTGTCCAAGAATCATTTCCCATGATCCCTTCAATTTTTTTCCCCTGTACTGTGACTTCATTGACTTGGACCAGGCTTTGCTGGTTTTGTGTGAAAATCCATAGCATGTTTTATTCCCCTTTTTTTGTTGTGATTGGATTAGTTTAACATATTATTTCCGGTTAAGTGGAGAGAGGCACTATGATTAGGGGGAAATGTTACAATTTTAGTCTTCAATATAGCTTTCTGCTATATCAATATCTTGTTTCATCTCTAATTCAGGATATTTTTTATCCAATCTACGCAAACATTTAATTAATTCCTTACTTTGTAAAACTTCTGATATGTCTTCAAACACTTCGCTTATCCAATATAAATCTTCTTTACTGCAATGATCTAAATAGTCTAATGTTCTCTCTTCATTTTCTCCAAGAACTTCTATTATTTCATCCCAACTTTTTTGTATACCGTAATCATCATTTAAATCTAACTTTTTTCTTTTATCTAATATCGTTTTTAATCTATTTTCAATGTCCATATTGACCCTCCAAATTATGGTTGTTTTGTAGCATCCGGAAAAATGGTTCCTACTTCTCCATTGGTTTTAATAACTCCAACCCTTACTCCTTTATATTCACCAAAAATAGTCACTCCATTTTCCACTTTAGAAAAATCAGGTGATTCAGCAATTTTTGCACCCGCTGATGTAATGTCAGATTCTGTCCAGTTTTCTGGAAACCATGATTGGTTGGAACCTGTTCGTTTTGCTTTCACCTTATGACCAGGAACATTACCTACCCTTACACCGTTCTCATATACTTTATTTATATTATATTCTATATTATTTTCTTGTAAGAATTTTATGTTGCTTTGTCCGTGCCCCCCACCCTTCATTTTTGAAATATCCCCTGTTTTAGGGTTTGTTGTGAAGTCTCCTTTATCAGAATGTTTAATGCTATTTTCAGGTATTTTACTTAAACCACTTGTTCTTTTAACCCCCATCTTCCCATGAAACCCTTTCGCCCCAAACGGCAAAAGCATTCCAAGCGCCGCGTTCATGCTGGCTTCCTATTGCTCTTTTGAGATTTTGTTCCCAAACATATCTCTTCCCGTAATCGCTAGGATAAAGAACCTCTGATCTTCATACTCAAACTCTAATTGCCAAATAAGCACCACCTTACGCTCTTCGTTTAAATAGATTTTTCAATGATGACTACACTCCAAGAGGATGCCAAGTACAGTCGATCATAAAATGAAATACTGCCCTCAATGCCGTAGACCAACTGCTATTCAGGCTCAGAACGTCCCTATCGTATGAATACATTCATCAACACCTTTGTTCGTAGTCAGATACACTCTTGATAAGGGAAAGACACCGATCAAGGGACATATTGTGCTCATTGATTAACGTCCGCAGGTTCTCCCTTCTGGACAAAAATATTCAGTTCGTGCTGCTCGCCATACGGTGGTTTTGACAGAAAAGTTTTCCTCCGGTATGGAGTCAAATAAACACCAAAAACCTTGAAAGGCATTTAGCCAATCAAGGTTAAATTTTTTTGTATTTCACAATAATCTAATTCAATGCATCTTCTAATGTTTTCTTTTCATGTTCTAACATATCACTTATTATAATGCCACAAACTACTTCATCTTTATCTAAAGCAAATCCTACTGTATCATTTTGTAAAATAGACAAAGCATCATTTTCTGAAAATGAAATCAAAACCTTATCTATCCCTATATATACGTCTAATTTACCTTCTTCGTCTATATAGGTCATATCATTATATTCTTCTACTTGAAAATTTGGTGCGCCTTTAATCATATTTATATCTTTCAGATCAAATTTCAAACTTTCCATTTTGTGTACATTCTCACTTAATGTTAGTGTAATTGAACGAAGGCTGCCTGTATATTTCCCTATGCCTATTTCAATTAGAGATTTCTTGAAATCTCCAGTTCTCCAATATATCGTTGGCTCTTTTGATATATTCCAACTACCGAATTCTATATTAATCGGTGTATAAAGATCATATTCAATATTTATAGGCTGACTGTCTTTATATTCTGTTACTTTTAACATTATCATGTCTCCTTCTAAGGCATATACACAGCATGCTTTATTACTGGTAGTAATCCGTCTCCACGGGGTTTACTAAATATTAATTCCCAATTACCTATCTTCATAATTTCTTCATATTTAATTCCTTGCTTAGCAGCATTGTTAACAGAGCTTTGGAAACTCGACAATAAAGTTTGACTATTTATCGGCATACCATGTGTAGTCGCATCTCTTGTTATATACTCGACCATATGTTTTGTTCCATTTGGATGTACCCAGAACTTTCCACCTGCTGTTGCTAATTCAAAGGATTTTGGGATTTTTGTACCTTCATAAAGTGGTTGAGTAATTTTTATATTCTTCCACACTGTACCATTATCTACATTTTTAACAGTACTCTTAACCCCCATCTTCCCATGAAACCCTTTCGCCCCAAACGGTAAAAGAATTCCAAGTGCCGCGTTCATGCTCGCTTCCTGCTGTTCTTTCGAAACCTTATTTCCAAACATGTCTCGACCCGTTATCGCTTCGCTAAATCCGTTGGTTGCGGTGAGGCCATATAAGCCTTTTTGAGATGTTTTTAGGGCGTCAAAGGACTTTTGCGATGTCTTGTAAATGTCGACTGCTCTGACTGCGGCTGATGTGGCTTGGGTCGTTTTATAGACAGCTTTTCCGCCTTTGAATATGCGGCCTGCCCAGCCGACGATTGGGATGTAGCCTGCCGCTGCCATGCCGCCTGCGGCGACTCGCTGTCCTGCGGTAAGTTCTTCACCTGTGATCGGATCAACGCCTGTTGCGGCGCTTTTTGCATCGTTCACACCTGTCAGCTCATTGACGATATTTCCGCCATAATCGAGGGCTTTATCATACCAAGGACGGTTGGCGAGGGCTTCCTGTTCTTTCGCGATCTCGCGGGCTTCTTCTTGTTCTTTTTTAATTTTAAGATATTCAGAAGTTTGCTTCTCAATATCGCTTTTTGCCTTGTAGATTTCACTATTTTGATACGCTTTCTTGTCAAAATTCATAGGCGAAATGGATTTTCCGTCATTTGTCGCATTCATCATTTCTGCGTACAATGCCATTGTAGCCTTCTGCTCAGTCTCTGACAAAGCATATTCATCTTTTAAATTTTGATCAAGTTCTATTAAATCTTTAACCGTCTTTTTCCGCTCGTCTTCTGCATCTGCGATCTTTTCATCAAAGGTTTGGCTATCAAATACCTCCAAAGAAATGAGGTCATCAATGTCTTGAAAAATGGTTTTGAGTGCCTTTTTGTGATCCTTCACAATACTTTTGGCGTTTTTGATTCCCATATGAACAGCGTTGTCTAAAAAGTGTTCTTCCACAAAGGTATCGCCGCCAAAACTTGTATCATCAAGTGTACCA
>NZ_JBSPZB010000023.1:0-55609 GCF_053851875.1 Bacillus sp. A015 | reverse complement strand
GTTAAGCTCTTCAGCGCCGATGGTAGTTGGGGGTTTCCCCCTGTGAGAGTAGGACGCCGCCAAGCCTTTCTAAGGATCAGTTCCAGACGGAACTGGTCTTTTTTGTGTTTTAAGAAAAGGAACAAACACTCGATCTGGGATGGGTACATATACTAAACTACCATCTAAAACTTTCTTAATTTTGTATACAATTGAAAGCGCTAGGGCATACTGAAGCTATAAGTGGAGGTGTCACAATGAGCAAAAAAGAGCGAGAAGCGATTTGTTTGATCTGTGAAGAGAAAAAGACAAAGGGAATATATTTATATCATCAGTTTTTGTGCCGAGACTGTGAGCGAAAGTTAATTTCTACATCGACCTCGGATCCTAGCTATGCCGATTATGTAAGAAAGCTTAAAAATCTTCATACGCCGCCTTTGTATTCATAGACCACTAGATGGTCTTTTTTTATGAGCTATCGAGGATTGGGCCTGTTTTTTGGAACTTAGTTTGGACAACAACCGTAATAAATAATAAGATAAACAGAGAGCCTGATTATTCATAGGAGTCGATGAACATGAAATCAATCTTTTTCACATTTATATGGGCCATCCTCTCTACTCTTTTCTCGATTGTGATTTTAACCGTCAGTATTGGGGTTTTCCACCATCATGTTGGATTATCGATACTGTATTCGATGATTGGGTGGGGCGCGATGTTTGCAGGAAGCAGATGGGTTGCTTTCCAGTTGTTTTTAAAGAAGCACGGACTGTCTCGTAGTGATTATGTATATATTAAACAGCACTTAAAAGAAGCAGGGCAAAAGCTGGTTCGTTTGAAGAAAGCTTTATTTGCTGTGAAAAACATGCAGACGATCAAACATAATTATGAAATCCTTCGGCTTGCACGACGAATCTATAAAATTACAAAAAAAGAGCCGAACCGATTTTATGATGCACAACGATTTTATTTCGAAAGTTTGGATTCTGTCGTTGAACTAACCGAAAAATATACACTACTGTATAATCAGCCTAATCGCAGTCATGAGCTTGAAATGACACTGAGCCAAACTCGAGTCACACTGACAGAGCTGCAAAGGCAATTGACGAATGATTTGCAGCAAGTATTAGGAAGAGACATAGAAGCCCTTCACATTGAACTTGAAGTGGCCGATAAAATGATCAAAAAATAGATGAAAGGAGTCAGACTCGATGAAACCAGAAGATCAAGTCACACCACCATCAGCATCTACCACAGATCTTCAGTTTCGGGTGTTTGATACCTTATCTGATGAGGAAAAACAAGAGGCCATACAGCGGGCTGAAAAGATCCCTGACAATCCGCAAAAGCTGCTTTTCTATGGTACACGTGTGCAGGAACGATTATTGGAACAATCACAACACATGATGAAATATGTTGAGAAAAAAGATATCGATCAAATAGGAGATGTGCTTGAAGCTTTTTTGCAGCAACTACATTTAGTGGAGCCAGAGGATTTACTGCCAAAGAAGCAGGGCCTTTTTTTGAGGTTGTTTCATCGGGGGAATCGTTCTACTCAGGAGATCATTTCTCGTTTTAAACAAGCAGAAGTTCAAATAGAGAGATTATCAGCAAGGCTTCGTTACGCAAGAGGCGTATTAATCTCCGACCATAAGTTATTAGAGCGTTTATTTGAAGAAAATCAATCATATTTCCAAGAGATGACGCTACAGGTTGCGGCAGTTGAAGCGAAATTGACACATTTAGAGAAGCAGGTCCTATCAGAAGCGAAACATTCTAATGATCGGACATTAGAGGAGCAATTGATGAGTCAGGAAGTAAATGAGGAAGAATACGTGGAGAGATTGAAAGAACGGAAGTATGATTTGCTGTTAAGCCGGCAAATTGCACTGCAATGTAATGCCCAAATTCGGATGATTCAGCATACAAATCATACATTAGCCAATCATATTCAATCAACCATCTCCGCATCTATTCCTCTATGGATCAACCAAATGTCGATTGCATTAACTCATATTCAGCAGCGAGCCAATTCAGCACTTGAGCAGCGAATCCAACAAACATATGAAAAGGTATCAAAGCAGCAAGGACAGCTTCTTGAAGACGCATCATTAACGCCTATAGATACGTTGAAAAAGGTTCAACGCCAATTAGCCGAAACATTACAGGAAACGTTACAGGTGAAAGAACATGGGAGCCAAGAGAGAGCTCAATTAAAAAGCAACATGTACGAGGCGGAGCAGAAGCTGGCGAATCATAAACCAATAAAGGAATGAGAATCCATCTTTCAGTTCACTTGTTTGAACGTTATAATAGAAATAAGATATCGTTTAAGTGAAAAGGGTCGATTTGTTTGAAAACACCTTTATATACAGCATTATCACAACATGCGGAAAAGAAGCCTTATTCTTTTCACGTTCCAGGACATCACAATGGAGATGTCTTTTTTGATGAGGCACGGTCCTATTATGCATCAATTCTTCAGCTGGATGTGACGGAGCTTGAAGGTCTAGATGATCTCCACCACCCGACTGGTGTGATTCAAGAGGCAGAGGAATTATTGGCAAAGCTATATGGGGCAAAACAAAGCTTTTTCCTAGTGAATGGCACAACGGTCGGAAATCTAGCGATGGTAATGGCTGCATGTCATACTGAAGATGAGATTTTTGTTCAGCGAAATTGTCATAAGTCTGTTTTCCATGCGATTGAGCTTGCAGGAGCAACGCCTATTATGTTAGAAACTGAGATCGATTCATGCTTGCACGTCCCAACCCATGTTACTGATGAAACAGTCAAAAAAGCCATTGCAAAACATCCTAACTGCCGGGCAATCGTTTTGACGTATCCGAACTACTATGGACATGCAGCTGATTTATCAAAGCTGATTCAAATGTGTCATGAAGCGGGAATCATTGTTTTGGTTGATGAGGCGCATGGTGCGCATTTTGTATTAGGCGGCGCCTTTCCTCCATCTGCCCTTTCCTACGGAGCTGACGTGGTGGTACAATCAGCACATAAAACCCTTCCGGCGATGACGATGGGTTCTTATCTTCATCTTCAAGGGGACCGAATAGATGCGAAGCGTATGAAGACATTGTTAACGATGCTTCAAAGCAGTTCACCTTCTTATCCAATTATGGCTACGTTAGATGTGGCGAGAGCTTATGTTGAGGAGGTCAAGGGAAAAGGGAAATTGGACGGAATCATGAGAGGACTGGCAAAGCTGAAAGAACAGTTCAACAGGATGTCCAATCTCGAAGTGGTCGAGTCTGACTCGTTATCGACGGATCCATTAAAATGCGTCATTCGTTCAACAAAAGGGCTGACAGGCTATGAACTAAAAAAGGTGCTTGAATCGGTTGATGTTCACCCAGAACTTGCGGATGAACATCAAGTCTTACTCGTTTTTGGTCTAGGCCAATCGAAGGACATTCCTTTTACAGCCATAGAGCAGGCTCTTCAGCAAAGTCATTTATCGCTTGAAAAAAAAGAGCATCTTCAAAAGACGACGCGATTCATAGAGGTCGATCAGCAAAGACAAGACATAGAAGCCGTCCCATTCGAAAAAGCAGCAGGCCGGATCAGTGCAGAATCGGTGATTCCCTATCCGCCTGGCATTCCTTTGATGATTAAGGGAGAGCGTATTGAAGCGGATCAAATTTCGAAGTTAAGCCGTTTGCTTGGACATCACGTTCATGTTCAAGCAAGTCAGGTGATTCACCAGAGAAAATTATATGTTTATATAGAAGAGGAGACACTATGAGTGGTATGTTTATTACGTTTGAAGGGCCAGAGGGTGCTGGAAAAACGACAGTGATACGAAAAGTGTACGAAGAAATGGAGCGCCAAGGATATGCAGTGATGGCGACACGAGAGCCAGGAGGCATCGAAATTGCAGAGCAGATTCGTGAAGTCATTTTAAACGAAAAAAATACAAAAATGGACGCAAAAACAGAGGCATTGCTGTATGCAGCAGCAAGAAGACAGCATTTGGCTGAGAAGGTAGAACCGGCATTGCAGCGCGGAGACACGGTCTTATGTGATCGTTTTGTCGATAGCTCCCTTGCTTATCAAGGCTATGCGAGAGGGCTTGGGATTGAAGAAGTAAAATCAATTAACGATTTTGCCATTAATGGTACAATGCCGCAAATGACCATTTACTTTTCCATTACACCAGAGGAAGGTCTAAAGCGAATCGACGCCAATCAAGGAAGAGAAAAAAATCGATTAGATATGGAGACCCTGAATTTCCACCAGCTGGTCAGAGAAGGCTATGAATTACTGATTGCGCAATCACCAGAACGATTCCGTGTAGTGGATGCGTCTCAGCCGATGCAGGATGTCTATGAAGAAGTGCTTCAATTGATTCAGGACACATTAAAGAAAAATCAAATATGACCTGATTCCCAATCGTTGTTATAATATAGAGGAAGACATCGGCATGTCACCTGTGCCTAAAACGAAGGAGGCCAATCAAATGAAATTAATTGTTGCCGTTGTACAGGACCAAGATAGCAGCAAGTTGTTGAAAATATTGACTGAACATCAATTCGGCGTGACAAAATTAGCTTCAACTGGTGGGTTTTTAAAGTCTGGAAATACGACTTTTATCATTGGTTGTGAGGATGTCCGAGTGGATAAGGCATTACAGCTTATAAAGGAAAATTGCCGTAAACGTGATCAAATGATCGCGCCTGTATCACCAATGGGTGGAAATGCAGATTCATACGTACCATACCCTGTTGAGGTTGAAGTTGGTGGAGCTACTGTCTTTATTCTGCCAGTTGAACAATTTCATCAATTTTAAGGATGGGTTGCTGTGAAAATTAATCAAGATATGCGGCTGCTTTTAGAAAAGCGTGAACTTCAAGCGATTAAAGGAAGCCAGTCATCTGCTTCTTTTAAAGCTTCTATGGAGACGCAAAGCGGCAAAATGCGCTTAGAACAACTGACGGTCATGCTGAGTGATATCGAGGTGTTCGGTAAAAAGCTGACAAAGTCACGAAACCTAAAGGATTTGGCCAGGTTTAAAGGACTTGTGAAGCGTTTTGTGAAAGAGACCGTCGATAATGGATTAAATATAGAGACGTCAAGGAGCTTTGACCTTTATGGCAACACGCGAACACTTGCTTTAGTCAAAGCATTAGATGAAAAGCTTATTGAATTAACAGAGGATATGATGGATCAAGAAAAACCCTCTATTGATTTGCTTGAACGTATTGGAGAAATAAAAGGTTTATTGATTAACCTTTACACATAGTGAGTGATAACATGGCAATTAGCTGGGATGACATGAATGATTTGCAGCCGCGCGTCATGCGGCTGATTTTTAATAGTATTGATAAAGACCGACTTGCCCATGCTTACTTATTTGAAGGGAAAAAAGGGACAGGAAAGCTAGATGCTGCCATGCTTTTGGCTAAGAGCTTTTTTTGCTTGGAAGCAGGAGTGAAACCATGTGAATCCTGTCAAAACTGCAAAAGGATTGAGTCTGGAAACCATCCAGATTTACATTTAGTGCAGCCTGACGGCCAATCGATTAAGAAAGCGCAAGTGCAGGCTTTGCAGGAGGAATTTACAAAAGCAGGTGTAGAATCGCACCGGAAAATGTATATCATTCTTCATGCGGACAAAATGACGGTCAATGCCGCGAACAGTTTATTAAAGTTCCTAGAGGAGCCTAATCGGGAAACGATGGCGGTTTTAATCACTGAGCAATCGCATAAAATGCTGGATACGATTATTTCAAGATGTCAGATGCTTAGCTTTCAGCCGCTGCAGCCACAATCCTTGGAGCAGCAGCTTTTACAAGAAGGCGTATCTCAGCATCTTGCAAGGCTTTTGTCGAATTTAACTAATAATTTAGCAGAAGCACTCGAATTAAGTCGAAATGATCAGTTTGCAGAGTCTAGAGGGAAAGTGATAAAATTGTATGAAGTCTTACACCAGCGAAAAGAACATGCATTTTTTTATATACAAGATCAATGGATGCCTTTTTTCAAAGAGAAAGACCTTCAAGAAACAGGTCTGGATATGCTTTTATTTATATATCGTGATGTATTGTCGATTCAAATAGGAAATGAAGATAAAGTCATTTATCAAGACTTATTCCAGACAATGAAGCAGCACGCGCTGCATTCCACACAGCAGATGGTGACGAACCAGATCCTTGCTGTATTAGAAGCGAAAAAGAGACTTCAATCCAACGTGAATGCCCAAGGGCTAATGGAGCAATTGGTGTTGATGTTGCAGGAGGGATAAGCTTGTACAACGTAATTGGTGTTCGCTTTAAAAAAGCGGGCAAAATCTATTATTTCGATCCTAATGGATTTCATATAGAAAATGATAGTTGTGTCATTGTAGAAACGGTCAGAGGGGTTGAGTACGGACAAGTGGTCATCGCGAATAAAAAAGTAGATGAACACGACGTGGTCCTTCCTCTACGTAAGGTGATTCGTGTAGCAGACGAACGAGACCGGCTCATCGTTGAGGAAAACAAAGAAGCTGCGATGACAGCCTTTGATACATGTCTTCAGAAGGTAAGTGAACACGGCCTGGAAATGAAGCTAGTCGATGTTGAATTTACATTTGACCGAAACAAGGTTATCTTCTATTTCACAGCGGACGGCAGAGTAGATTTTCGTGAGCTGGTGAAGGATCTTGCATCGATTTTCAAGACGAGAATTGAACTTCGCCAAATCGGTGTAAGAGATGAGGCAAAAATGCTGGGCGGCATAGGTCCTTGTGGAAGAATGCTTTGCTGTTCAACATTTCTAGGAGATTTTGAACCGGTGTCCATAAAAATGGCAAAAGATCAAAACCTGTCGTTAAACCCTACGAAAATTTCAGGGCTTTGCGGCCGTTTGATGTGCTGCTTGAAATATGAGAATGATGAGTATGAAACAGCGAAAGAACAATTACCGGATATCGGTGAAACGATTCAGACGTCTAATGGCTCTGCAAAGGTAGTAGGGCTCAACATTTTAGAACGAATTTTGCAAGTTGAATTAACCGGGCAAGAAAAAGTGGTAGAATATACTTGGGAAGAATTATTACAAGAAGGCGTTGTATCTGCACAAACAACTGAGTAACGAGGTGTGCCACCTTGGATAAAAAGGAACTATTTGATACGGTGATCAATTTAGAAGAACAAATCGGTTCTCTTTATCGACAGCTAGGAGATTTGAAAAATCATATCGGTGAAGTGATTGAAGAAAATCATCAGCTTCAGATGGAGAATCAGCACTTGCGTGAACGTCTGGATCAATCCGATCGAGACAAATCGTCTGAGGCGGAGAATGATTTTGCCCAGAAGCCAAGTCATTCTGATATAGGAGAAGGTCATGATAACCTTGCTCGGTTATATCAGGAAGGCTTCCATATTTGTAATGTACATTATGGGAGCATTCGTAAAGAGGGAGACTGTTTGTTCTGTCTGTCATTTTTAAATAAAAAATGAGAAAAGGCTTCCGCTGAATCGGGAGCCTTTTTCACAGGAATAGAAAGGATACATCATGGTTTCGTTAAGAGAAGATGAACGTTTAGATTACTTGCTCGCTGAAGATATGAAAATTATTCAAAGTAAAACTGTGTTCGCCTTTTCATTGGATGCGGTATTATTAGCAAAATTTGCGTATGTGCCGATCCAAAAGGGGGAAATCATCGATCTTTGTACGGGAAATGGCATCGTGCCATTGCTGCTTTCAACTCGATCTAAGGCCTCTATTACAGGTGTTGAAATTCAAGAACGTCTGTTTGATATGGCAAAAAGAAGTGTGGAGCATAATCAATTAGAGCATCAGATTGAATTGATACATGGTGATTTGAATGATATGCCAGAACGCTATGGCAACCACAAAGTAGATGTGATCACATGTAATCCGCCGTATTTTAAGACACCCTCTAAGGATGAAATCAATGAAAATGAATATTTGGCGATTGCACGGCATGAAATTCATTGTACATTAGAAGATGTCATTCGTGTTTCTTCCACTTTGCTGAAGCAAGGGGGAAAACTGGCAATGGTTCACCGCCCAGGACGATTGCTTGAGATTGTTGAAATGATGAAGAAATACCGTATTGAGCCAAAGCGAATTCAATTTGTTTATCCTAAACAGGGGAAAGAAGCCAATACAATCTTAGTAGAAGGCATGAAAGATGGAAAGCCAGATTTGAAAATCTTGCCGCCCCTCTTTGTTTATGGGGAAGACCAAGAGTATACAGAAGAAATCAGGACGATACTATATGGAGAAGCATAATCATTACTTTTATGTATTGAAATGTGCAGATGGCAGTTTGTATGCTGGGTATACAAATGACTTACAAAAAAGGCTGACTACCCACAATAGTGGAAAGGGAGCAAAATATACAAGAGCGAGACGGCCGGTTGAGCTTTATTACCATGAATGTTTTTCAACCAAAAGAGAAGCCATGCAGCAAGAATATCGTTTCAAAACTTGGACACGTCAAAAGAAAGACATTTATATAGAAGAAATGCGAATGGAAAAGGAGGCGGCACATGAAAAAGACACAGAAGAGCTTTGATGGTCAATCCGAAATGGGTATTCTTTATCTTGTACCAACCCCAATTGGAAACTTAGAAGATATGACGTTCCGAGCGATACAAACGTTAAAAGATGTAGACTATATTGCTGCAGAAGATACGAGACAAACGAAAAAGCTTTGTCATGTATATGAAATTGATACACCGTTAACGAGTTATCATGAGCATAACAAAGACAGCAGTGGTTACAAGTTAATCGAATGGTTAAAAGAAGGGAAAAATATCGCATTAGTGAGCGATGCTGGTTTACCGACTATTTCTGATCCAGGAGCTGAAGTGGTTCGAGACTTTACAAGCATCGGAGGCTATGTCATTCCGCTACCTGGTGCAAACGCGGCATTAACGGCGCTCATTGCGTCAGGGATCGCGCCACAGCCATTTTTCTTTTACGGTTTTCTTGATCGTCAAAAAAAAGAAAAGAAAAAACAACTGGAAGCATTGAAGAAACGCCAAGAAACGATTATTTTCTATGAAGCGCCCCATCGGTTAAAAGAAACGCTGACCGTGATGAAGGAAGTGTGGGGGAACCGGAACATAGCGATTACGCGAGAGCTGACAAAAAAATTCGAAGAGTTTATTCGTGGAGATTTAGAGTACGTGCTGACATGGGCTACGGAACAACAAATTCGCGGCGAATTTTGTCTTGTGGTACAAGGAAATGACCAGGATGAAGAAGAGTTGAATGAAGAAGCCTGGTGGAAGCCCTTATCTGAAAAAGAACACGTGATTCATTACATAGAGGAAGGATTGACGTCGAAGGACGCCATTAAACGTACAGCAGTCGAACGTGGTGTGCCAAAGCGCACGATATACGATGCCTATCATATTGAACAATAAAGAAAGGTTCTTGCAAACGGTGCAAGAACCTTTTTATATGAAACTTATTTTTGTGATTGAAGTTGGTTTTGGATTTCGTTAATGATTTGCTCTGCACCTTCACGGCTAAGAACTAATTTACCATTAGCAAGTTTAAGGTTATCGTCTGATACTTCACCTGTTACTTGGCAAGTCATGTTTGGTTTATATTTTTTTAGGATAATTTTTTCATCATCAACATAAATTTCCAAAGCGTCTTTTTCAGCGATTCCTAGTGTACGACGAAGTTCGATTGGAATCACCACGCGTCCTAATTCGTCAACTTTACGTACAATACCTGTAGATTTCATCTTCATTCTCCTCCCAAAAAGTTCTTATTCTTAATATAATATTATCTTCGTCATTATTCGACAAATTCCTTACATTCCTAGCATAACAAGGTTTCCATAAATCGTCAATCATTTTGTTTACTATTGTTTGTAAAATATGACTCTTAAAGTCAAAGGACCTTGAAACTATTGGTGTATAAGGATTTTGTGGACTTCATCTATGAAAATATGATAAATGATGAGAATAGATTGACAAGACTTTTGCCCTAAATTAGCCAATTATAAATCTGGAAGTATATTTCATACGACAATATTCGACAAAATGTCGAGCGTTTTGTCGTTTTTTCGAAAAACTCATCTTTTTCCGATCATTTCATCTTGTTCTATGTATATATGCTTGATCTTAAAGGCTAAGATGGTATCATAGAGAAAGCACAAGTGCAAAACATAATGAAATGATCTGACACATTTTAATGAAGTGATTATAACCGCTCTCGTCCATTGGGCGGGAGCTTTTGACATTTACACACACGCAGGAGGTTCCGACATGCCGGAAAAGAAAAAAACGTTTTATCTGACAACACCTATTTACTATCCGAGCGGAAAATTACATATTGGACATGCTTATACGACAGTGGCAGGGGATGCCATGGCTCGTTATAAACGTCTTCAAGGCTATGATGTGATGTATTTAACAGGTACAGATGAGCACGGACAAAAAATTCAGCAAAAAGCTGAAGAACAAAATATTACACCGATTGAGTATTTAGATCCCGTCGTTGCAGACATTCAATCATTATGGAAGAAACTCGACATTTCAAATGATGATTTCATTCGTACAACGGAAAAAAGGCATACGAAAATCATTGAGCAAGTCTTCCAAAAGCTGCTTGATCAAGGAGATATCTATTTAGATCAATATGAGGGCTGGTACAGTATTCCTGATGAAACATTCTATACGGAAACACAGCTTGTTGATGTTGAGCGAAATGAGAAAGGTGAAGTCATTGGCGGGAAAAGCCCCGACAGTGGTCACCCTGTTGAATTGATTAAAGAGGAATCATATTTCTTCCGTATGAGTAAGTATGCGGATCGTTTACTGGACTACTACGAAAAGAACCCATCGTTCATTCAGCCTGAATCAAGAAAGAATGAAATGATCAATAACTTCATTAAACCAGGTTTAGAGGATTTAGCTGTATCAAGAACAACCTTTGATTGGGGAATTAAAGTACCTAATAATCCGAAACACGTGATTTATGTATGGATTGATGCGTTATTCAACTATTTAACAGCGATTGGCTATGGAACCGATCAGGATGAAAAATATAAAAAATATTGGCCTGCCAACGTGCACCTTGTAGGGAAAGAAATTGTGCGCTTCCATACAATTTATTGGCCGATTATGCTGATGGCACTTGATCTGCCTCTGCCGAAACAAATTTTCGCACACGGCTGGCTGCTCATGAAAGATGGCAAAATGTCTAAATCAAAAGGGAACGTGGTAGATCCGGTCACATTAATTGATCGCTATGGCCTTGATGCCCTTCGTTATTATCTACTTCGCGAAGTACCATTTGGTGCGGATGGCGTGTTTACACCAGAAGGATTCGTGGAACGTGTAAACTATGATCTTGCCAATGATTTAGGAAACTTGCTTAACCGTACAGTTGCGATGGTGCAAAAATATTTTGACGGTACATTAAGCAGTTATAAGGGTCCTGTCAATGAGTTTGATGAGGAGCTTAAAGCTGTGGCTGAACAAACGGTAAAAGCTTATGAAGAATCGATGGAAAACCTTGAATTCTCGGTGGCTCTTACAAATGTTTGGACATTGATCAGCAGAACCAATAAATATATTGATCAAACAGCTCCATGGGTGTTAGCGAAGGATGAAACGAAACGAAAAGAATTGCACTCTGTCATGTATCATTTGGCAGAATCACTTCGAATCACAGCAGTGCTGTTAACACCATTCTTAACAAAAACACCTGAGAAAATCTTCTTCCAGCTTGGAATTGAAGAAGAGAAGCTTAAAAGCTGGGACAGCACTCTTTCTTTTGGTGCGATTCAAAAAGCAACGGTACAAAAAGGAGAGCCATTGTTCCCGCGTTTAGAGGTTGAAGAAGAAGTGGCGTACATTAAAGAGAAAATGCAGGGAAGTGCGCCTAAGGTAGAAGAAGAGAAAGCTGAAATAGAAGAAACGGAATTACCTGAACTGGGAGCAGAAATTGCATTTGATGATTTCTCGAAAGTTGATCTTCGGGTAGCACAAGTATTGGAAGCAGCCCCAGTTAAAAAAGCGGATCGTCTCTTAAAGCTTCAGCTTGATTTTGGATTTGAAAAAAGACAAATTGTCTCAGGGATTGCCAAGCATTATCAACCAGATGAATTGGTAGGGAAGAAGCTTGTTTGCGTAGCGAATCTCACGCCAGTTAAACTCAGAGGGGAAATTTCCCAGGGAATGATTTTAACTGGGGAAACTGGTGGGAAATTGCAGGTCCTTGAAGTGGATCAATCTCTAGCGAATGGAACAAAAATTTTATAAATCAACAAAGGTGTTCCACGTGTAACATTTCGTCGAACACCTTTTGTTTTTTAGGAGAATTGTCGAAAGGAGCAATCAACGATGTTATTTGATACACATGCCCATTTAAATGCGGAACAATACAATGAAGACTTAGAGCAGGTGATCGAAAGAGCAAAAAGTGAAAAGGTAGAGAAAATCGTGGTAGTCGGGTTTGACCGCCCAACCATAACGAGAGCGATGGAGTTAATTGAAGAGTATGATTTCATTTTTGCAGCGATCGGCTGGCATCCTGTCGATGCCATTGATATGACAGATGAGGATTTGGCTTGGATCAAAGAATTATCTCAACATGAAAAGGTCGTTGCCATTGGAGAAATGGGTCTGGATTACTATTGGGACAAGTCGCCAAAAGATGTACAAAAAGAAGTCTTTAGACGTCAAATTGCTCTTGCGAAGGAAGTGAATCTGCCAATCATCATTCATAACCGTGACGCAACGGAAGATGTCGTGACGATCTTAAAGGAAGAAGGAGCGGCGGAGGTTGGTGGTATTATGCACTGCTTTACAGGAAGCCTAGAAATTGCAAAAGCGTGTATGGATATGAACTTTTATATTTCATTCGGTGGACCCGTGACATTTAAAAATGCCAAAAAACCGAAGGAAGTTGTAAAGGACATACCAAGTGATCGACTATTGATTGAAACAGACTGCCCATATTTAACACCAGCGCCATTTAGAGGGAAACGAAATGAGCCAAGCTATGTGAAATATATCGCAGAACAGATTGCCGAATTACGAGAAATCAGCTTTGAAGAGCTTGCTGAATTGACAACAGAAAATGCGAAAAAAGTTTTCCGTATAAACTGACAGTATATGATGTCAAACCTTGTTTAAGCCTGTCCAATTGTGAAACATAACGAAAAAGTTCTACACGTTTGCTGCTCCTCATAGGATAAGTTGTCGATAAGTCTTTCTTCCCTTCCTTCCATAAATCTCCCATAATAGGTTTACAATCGAGTATTTTTGTACAGTGGGTGGAAGGGTTGACAGGTTTTGAGATACTCTATATAATCTCTCCGAGGAGAAGGAGGCGTTTTTCATCGTACAAAAAATGAAAAATCTGTTTTCTGTCAAGCTAGGAAAAGGCAAGGTTTTATTACTAGTCGCTTGCTTACTTTTAGTTGGAACTGGGACGGCTTACGGTGCACATGAGTTCACTAAGCAGTCTATTACCATTTCAATCAATGGTAAAGAGAAGACAATTCGTACACATGAAGAGACAGTAGCACAGCTGCTTTCAGTCCTTGGGATAAGGACCAGGGCGGAGGATCATATCTCTCCAAGTCTAAATACAAAGATTCAAGACAACATGAACATTGTGTATGATGCGGCTATACCGGTTCATCTGACCCTAGATGGGAAAGAGAAAACGATATGGACAACAGATCAGACGGTTGAAGCATTATTGAAGAATGAGAAGATAGATATTGGGAAGCACGATCAAGTGACTCCAGGAAAGAATGACAAGATTAAAAAGAATATGAATCTTGTGGTTCAGCAGGCCTTCCAGGTCAGCTTAAAGGATGGAGGAAAGGATAAAAAAGTGTGGACCACTTCGACTACGGTCGCTGACTTTTTAAAGCAACAAGAGCTGAGGCTCAATAAGCACGATAAGATCAAACCTGCGTTACATAGTAACATTTCTAAAAAAAGCGCAGATATCCAGATCACTCGGGTGGAAAAAGTCACCGATGTAGTGGAAGAGAAAATTGCTTTTGATACCAAACATAAAAAGGATCGTTCTCTTGAAAAAGGAAAAGAGAAGGTGCTTAAAAAAGGTGAAGAAGGTAAATTGAAGAAGCACTATGCCATTGTGAAAGAAAACGGCAAAGTGGTGTCTAAAGAATTAATCAAAGAAGTAACTGAAAAAGATAGCAAGGATCGTTTAGTGGCCATTGGTACTCAAGTGTCCAAAAAGGAACCTAAAGCATCCCCTGCAGTTTCAAGAAGCAATGAATCATCAGGAAAAGAATTCTACGTGACGTCAACAGCCTATACAGCGAGCTGTGCTGGATGTACGGGCAGAACGTCTACAGGTTTTAATTTAAAAGCAAATCCGGGTGCAAAGGTCATAGCAGTTGATCCGAGTGTCATTCCGCTAGGCTCTAAAGTGTATGTGGAAGGCTATGGATATGCCGTTGCATCAGACACTGGATCTGCTATAAAAGGGAATAAAATTGATGTGTTCGTCCCAAGTAAGTCGGCAGCTTATCAATGGGGAAATAAACGAGTAAAAATTAGAGTGCTCAAATAAACACATCAAATCATTTATATGAACAGAGGGCTTTGCGCACCCTCTGTTTTTTTGGTTATAATAGAAGCACTGTTTTCTAATTAATTAGACGCAAAAACAGCATGAAAGGTTTCGTTTTTTGACCAAAAAATGTTTATTGTTTTTGCAAGCGGAGGAATAAATGAAAATCAAAGAAATCATTGTGGTGGAGGGTCGTGATGACACTGCCAGAGTGAAGATGGCCGTTGATGCAGATACGATCGAAACAAACGGATCTGCCATTGGCGATACAGTCATTCAACAAGTGCGTCTTGCTCAGGAGACGAGGGGTGTCATTATTTTAACAGACCCTGATTTTCCTGGTGAAAAGATCCGTAAAACCATCGCAGAAGCGGTTCCAGGTTGTAAGCACGCTTTTTTGCCAAAACATCTTGCGAAAGCGAAGCGGGACAAAGGGATTGGCGTCGAGCACGCTTCCTTGGACAGTATTCGGGAATGCCTTGCCCATGTCCATGAGGAAATGGAAGAATCGGAAAGTGACATTACATTAGACGACTTATTTGACGCAGGTCTTATCGGAGGCGATGCATCGAAACGCCGCCGCGAACGACTAGGTGTGCTTTTAAATATAGGATATACCAATGCGAAGCAGCTGCAAAAGCGCCTTCATATGTTTCAAATAACCAAACATGATTTTATTGCGGCCTTAAAGACCGTCATGCAGGAGGAAGCCGATGAATAAAGATATTGCGACACCCGTCAGAACGAAGGAAATACTAAAGAAGTACGGTTTCTCTTTTAAAAAGAGCTTAGGGCAGAACTTTTTAATTGATACAAATATTTTAGATCGTATAGTCGATCATGCAGAGATTACGGATGAGACCGGCGTTATTGAAATTGGACCTGGTATCGGCGCATTGACAGAACAGCTCGCTAAACGAGCAAAGAAAGTGACCGCTTTCGAAATCGACCAGCGTTTATTACCCATTTTAAACGATACACTTTCTCCGTATGATAATGTCACCATCATTCACCAAGACGTATTGAAGGCGGATGTAGGAAAGGTCATCGAAGAAAACTTTGCTGACTGTAAAGAAGTGATGGTTGTAGCCAACCTTCCTTATTACGTGACGACACCGATTATTATGAAATTTCTGGAAGAAAACCTTCCATTGAAAGGGATTGTGGTCATGCTGCAAAAAGAAGTCGCAGATCGTATGGCAGCTGTCCCTTCATCAAAGGAATACAACTCGCTTTCTATTGCGGTTCAATTTTATACGGAAGCGAAAACGGTCATGGTTGTGCCTAAAACCGTTTTCGTTCCCCAGCCAAATGTTGATTCGGCTGTTATTAAACTAACAGTTCGTGAAACGCCTGCTGTCTCAGTAGAAAATGATGCATTTTTCTTTCAGCTCATCCGTGCGAGCTTTGGCCAGCGCCGGAAAACGTTGATGAATAATCTGTTGAACAATCTGCCTGATGGTAAAAAACATAAAGCCATCATTGAAGAAGCCCTTGAAACAGCTGACATTGATGGAAAGCGACGCGGTGAGTCATTATCCATTGAGGAATTTGCCCGTTTATCTAACGTTTTACAAAAAGCCCTATTTTAAGGGCTTTCAGCGTGTAGACAAACCCTCGCATTCTTTGTCAGGTCTGCGCGCCGGTGCTCACGAATGTCAAATTCGCTCCGCTCCGGTGCTCGTCCTTCCTAGACTTCAAAGGTTTTCAATCACGCTGAAAAGAAGACAAAGGGCTAAAATAAAGTTCATTTTAGCCCTTTGTCAACAATCTGAAAGCCCTATTTTAAGGGCTTTTTCTTTTGTTTTTCACCACTTTATCCGTTCGGGCATAGGCTAGAAAGAACAGCACACATGAACATGTTCAACGCAAGACGATACCAACAGGATATGAGCCTGATTGTGGAGTGAAAAGCATGCAATTTCAAATAGGAGATATGGTGACGAGGGCATCCTATCAAATGGATATTATGTTTCGTATCATTCGAATTGATGAGACAGATCAGCACGAGGCCACCGCCATTTTGCATGGGAATGAAGTGAGGCTGATTGCTGATGCAAAGATGTCTGACTTGGTCTTGATTCAAAAAGAGGAGCAGCTGACAAGAGAGAAGGACGACGAACGGAAAATTAACGAATCGCTCGATTTACTCAGACAGGATTATCAGCTGCTGCGTGAAAAACAAGAGTATTATACTTCTGGACAATATCAGCATCAAGAGCAGTATTTCCACATGCCCGGAAAGGTTCTTCATTTAGATGGAGATGCTTCATACTTAAAGAAATGCTTAGACGTATATGAACGAATTGGTGTGCCTGTGTATGGCGTGCATTGCCACGAGAAGAAAATGCCAAGCATGATTGAATCGTTAATTGATCAATATCGACCTGATATCTTGGTCATCACAGGACATGATGCGTATTCCAAACAAAAGGGCGGTGTACATGATATCGGTGCCTATCGCCATTCTCGTCATTTCGTTGAAACGGTTCAAAAAGCAAGAAGGAAAATTCCGCATTTAGATCAGCTTGTGATCTTTGCAGGTGCCTGTCAATCTCATTTTGAATCATTGATCCAAGCAGGTGCCAATTTTGCAAGCTCACCTTCACGTGTCAACATCCATGCGCTCGACCCCGTCTATATTGTTGCGAAGATCAGCTTCACTCCATTTGTAGATCGAATCAACGTGTGGGATGTGCTCCGAAATACATTAACAAGAGAAAAAGGTCTCGGAGGAATCGAAACGAAGGGTGTTTTAAGGGTTGGTATGCCATATAAAAGAGACCATGAATCGACATAACCCGACTGATTTCAGTCTGGTTTTTTTTATATTCAAAAAGAAATTTCAAACGGATACATAATTCACCGGAATTTGAGAAAAATAGGGAGAAGAAAAGGTAGAAGTTTGTCAAAATTATTTTGTTGACAATGGCTCGTGTTCGTTGATATAATTTAATTTTTATTTGACAAAAACGAGCCGTTGTTGTATAATTATCTCAGTGAGGTGGATGCAATGGCGAAGACTTTGTCCGACATCAAAAGATCGCTTGATGGTAACTTAGGTAAACGTTTGACGTTAAAGGCTAACGGAGGCCGCCGTAAAACAATTGAGCGTTCGGGCATTTTAGCTGAAACGTACCCTTCTGTTTTTGTGATTCAATTAGATCAAGATGAGAATTCGTTTGAAAGAGTTTCTTACAGTTATGCAGATATACTGACTGAGACGGTCGAATTAACGTTCGATGATACCGCTAGCTCAGTCGCCTATTAATGGGCAGTGAACTTCTTGTTTACTGCTTTTTGTTTTGCCTTTTTTTCTGTATGGGCGCCTGTCCATTATTTGAAAGGGGTAAAAGGAAAGATTCGATACAAAATAAGAAAGCCACGAAGCAGTGGCGCTGATTCGAATTCTCGACTAAAGGGGCTGTTTCGTTTGGGTAGACGCCGAGGCATTATGTCAGATGAGTTCAAATACGAACTGGCGAAGGATCTTGGATTTTATGATACCGTCAAAAATGGAGGCTGGGGAGAGATTCGTGCGCGTGACGCAGGTAACATGGTCAAACGTGCCATTGAATTAGCTCAACAGCACATGGCTCAGGATGAGAATCAACGATAGATAAACGGTCAGGGATACCTCGGGTGTCTCTGGCTTTTTTTGATGCAAAAGTCAGTGTGCTGGGCGTAAAAGCCAATATTCATCAGATCCATCAAATGTGATACAATATTGATACTTATGTTTAGATGGAGAAGTAGGTGAAATGTTTGCGTATTTTAGAAAAAGCACCGGCAAAAATTAATCTTTCACTTGATGTTCATGGAAAAAGGCCAGATGGATATCACGAAGTGGAGATGGTGATGACAACAATAGACCTTGCAGATCGACTAGAGCTGACGGAGCTGGACAAAGATGAAATCCGTGTATCATCTCATAATCGATTTGTGCCAGATGATCAGCGTAATCTGGCCTATCAGGCGGCTAAATTACTAAAAACAAGATTCGGTATTCAAAAAGGAGTATCGATTGTCATTACAAAATCAATTCCTGTCGCAGCAGGTCTAGCTGGGGGCAGCAGCGATGCGGCAGCGGCTCTGCGCGGCTTAAATCGCTTGTGGAAGTTAAATCTCACGTTAGATGAACTAGCTGAGCTTGGAGCGGAGATCGGCTCAGATGTCTCTTTTTGTGTACACGGAGGGACAGCGCTAGCGACAGGACGTGGAGAGAAACTGAAGCATATTGCGACACCTCCGCATTGCTGGGTTATTTTAGCGAAGCCGGTGATTGGGGTATCTACAGCTGAAGTCTACAGACAATATGACGCAGGCAAAGTAGAACACCCAAATGTACAGCGTATGATAGAAGCAATTGAAGCGAAAGACTATAAAGGGATGTGCGGCTCACTCGGTAACGTTTTGGAATCTGTGACATTAAAGATGTATCCAGAAGTAGATATGATTAAGAGACAGATGAAGCGTTTCGGTGCAGATGCTGTTTTAATGAGTGGAAGCGGCCCAACTGTATTTGGCTTGATTCAATATGAATCGAAGGTACAAAGAATATATAACGGACTGAGAGGATTTTGTGATCAAGTTTACGCTGTCCGCATGATCGGCGAACAAAATGACCTTGATTAAATCCGTATATTAAGTTATATTATTCATAAATTATTCGGGTTCTGGGGGTAAGTTCATGAAGTTTCGTCGAAGCGGCAGATTGGTGGACTTAACAAATTATTTGTTAACCCACCCGCACGTACTAGTACCGTTAACATTTTTTGCAGAGCGATATCAATCTGCGAAGTCCTCCATTAGTGAAGACTTAACGATTATTAAACAGACCTTCGAACAGCAGGGAATAGGCACATTGCTTACTGTCCCTGGAGCTGCTGGCGGAGTGAAATATATTCCAAAGATTCACCTAAAAGAAGCAGACGAAGTAGTAAACGATATCGGAGAGGCTTTATCGACTCCTGAACGTGTACTTCCTGGCGGTTATTTATATTTAACCGATGTTTTAGGCAATCCATCGATTCTTGCGAAAATCGGTAAGCTTTTTGCGACCATCTTTGCGGACCGTGCGATTGATGTCGTCATGACCGTTGCGACGAAAGGTATTCCAATTGCCTATTCTGTTGCAGGTTATTTAAATGTGCCTGTTGTGATCGTTAGAAAAGATAATAAGGTAACCGAGGGATCAACTGTGAGTATTAATTATGCGTCAGGTTCTTCTAACCGAATTCAAACCATGTCACTTGCAAAGCGGAGCTTAGATAAAGGATCCAATGTCCTGATCATTGATGACTTTATGAAAGCGGGCGGAACCATTAACGGCATGATGAATCTGCTTGAGGAATTCAATGCAAATGTTGCAGGGATCGGTGTTCTTTTAGAAGATGAGGGCGTAGATGAACGTCTTGTCGATGAATATATATCGTTGTTAAAGCTGTCCACCATTGATATGAAGCAGAAGATCATTGAGATCAATGAAGGCAATTTCCACGAGTTTTTTCATTCCAAAGCTTAAGCTTTGATCAAACATGTATTTGAATGGGAGAGATTGATATGACAAAAGTTGTTCAAACCAAAAATGCACCAGCAGCCATTGGACCTTACTCTCAAGGAATGATTGTCAATAACATGTTTTACAGCTCAGGCCAGATTCCATTAACGCCAGCTGGAGATTTCGTAAACGGAGATATTAAAGACCAAACACATCAAGTTTTCCGTAATCTCGAGGCCGTACTTGAAGCAGCAGGTGCTTCATTTGAAACAGTCGTGAAGGCAACTGTTTTCATTAAAGATATGGAACAATTTGCTGAAGTGAATGAAGTGTACGGTGAGTATTTCCATACGCATAAGCCAGCTCGTTCATGTGTAGAAGTAGCAAGACTTCCAAAGGATGCACTTGTAGAAATTGAAGTTGTTGCACTAGTGAAATAAACAGGCAGCCTCATTGATAGCCGTTTGGTTTCATCATATGCAGGAAAAGGCATCATCATGATGTCTTTTTTCAAGGAGAAGATGTAAGCGCCGTCATTAAATTGACAAAAAATGTATAAATATCCCGATATTTCAAAAAAGTTTAAAAAAAGAGCAGGAGAATCACCACAATCGTTGAATACCTAAGTAATGCTTTTATATTGGGAAAAGGTGGTGAACTACTGTGGAAGTTACTGACGTAAGATTACGCCGCGTGAATACCGATGGTCGCATGAGGGCGATTGCATCCATCACGCTGGACCACGAATTTGTTGTTCATGATATTCGTGTGATTGATGGAAATAATGGGTTGTTTGTTGCAATGCCTAGCAAACGCACGCCTGATGGAGAGTTTCGTGATATTGCACATCCAATTAACTCAAGCACTCGGGGTAAAATCCAAGATGCTGTTTTAAATGAATATCATCGCTTAGGCGAAGAAGAAGAAACAATTGAATATGAAGAAGCTGGAGCTTCTTAATCATATGTGAATCCAAAAGGACAGCTTTAAGAGAAAATGGAATGTTTTCTTTTAAATGCTGTCTTTTTTGCGTTTTTTCTTCTGTTTTTTCTGTGTTTCATCCATTAGAAAATTATTGTACTTCCTCATGTATCCTTGAAATCAGTTCTTATTTAGGATATATTTTTCTATGGATAATAGGGATATTGGAGGCCAATCAATGGATAAGCGGTTCGCAGTGATTTTAGCAGCGGGAAAAGGAACGAGAATGAAGTCAAAGCTATACAAAGTACTTCATCCAGTTTGCGGAAAGCCAATGGTCGAGCATGTGGCAGATGAAGCGTTAAAGCTTTCTTTAGCCAAACTTGTGACGATTGTCGGTCATGGAGCAGAGGACGTCAAGGAACAGCTTGGGGATAGAAGTGAATATGCACTTCAAGAAGAACAGCTGGGAACAGCACATGCCGTCAAACAAGCAAGGTCGTTCCTCGCGCAGGAAAAGGGAACAACCATTGTTATCTGTGGAGACACGCCATTATTGACAGCGGAAACAATGGAAGCCATGTTAAGCGAGCATCAAAAACATCAAGCGAAGGTCACTATTTTAACAGCACATGCGGATGACCCAACAGGCTATGGCCGTATTATTCGTGACGAAACAGGTGCTGTTGTGAAGATTGTGGAGCATAAAGATGCGAATGATGCAGAACGTCAAGTGAATGAAATTAATACAGGGACCTATTGCTTCGCAAATGAAGATCTCTTCCGTGTGATTGAGCAAGTGTCGAATGAAAATGCACAGGGCGAATACTATTTGCCAGATGTCATTGAAATTTTAAAGAATGAAGGACAAACAGTTGCAGCCTATCAAACACCGCATTTTGAAGAAACACTTGGAGTAAATGATCGTATTGCTCTATCACAAGCAGAGCAATTCATGAAGCGACGTATTAATCATCAGCATATGAAGAATGGTGTGACCTTGATTGATCCTGAGAACACGTATATCTCGCCAGATGCTGTCATCGGTGAAGATACAATCATTTATCCTGGGACGGTCATCAAAGGGAATGTAAAAATCGGTGCAGACGCCACCATTGGGCCGAACACTGAAATTGTTGATAGCATCATCGGAGATCGAACAGTGATTAAGCAATCTGTCGTCTGCGATAGTGAGGTTGGAGTAGATGTGACAATTGGGCCGTTTGCGCATATTCGCCCGTTGTCGAAAATTGGCGATGAAGTGAAGATCGGGAATTTTGTCGAAATCAAGAAAACGGTTTTCGGTGACCGCAGCAAAGCATCCCACCTAAGCTATATTGGAGATGCAGAGGTCGGCACTGATGTAAACCTTGGCTGTGGATCAATTACAGTCAACTATGATGGGAAGAACAAATTCATAACAAAGATTGAAGACGGCGCCTTTATTGGCTGTAATTCAAATCTCGTCGCACCAGTCACTGTCGGAAAAGGGGCATATGTTGCAGCCGGTTCAACGGTTACAGAAGATGTGCCGCAGGATGCATTGTCTATTGCTAGAGCAAGACAAGTCAATAAAGAAGATTATGTGAAAAATATTCATAAAAAATAATCCAAATACCCGGAGGTTTACCATGTCTAATCGTTATGCTGATGCGAATTTAAAGATATTTTCTTTGAATTCAAACCCTGAACTTGCTAAAGAAATTGCCGATCGTATCGGAGTTGATGTAGGAAAGAGCTCTGTTAAACGTTTTAGTGACGGTGAAGTCCAAATCAATATTGAAGAAAGTATTCGCGGCTGTGATTGTTATGTCATTCAATCAACAAGTGCACCAGTTAATGAGCACATTATGGAACTTCTCATTATGGTTGATGCATTAAAACGTGCTTCTGCGAAAACTGTTAATATTGTGATCCCTTATTACGGATATGCACGTCAAGATCGTAAGGCAAAACCTCGTGAGCCAATCACTGCGAAGCTTTTTGCCAACTTACTTGAAACAGCTGGTGCTACACGTGTTATCGCACTAGATCTACATGCGCCGCAAATCCAAGGTTTCTTTGATATTCCAATCGATAACTTAATGGCTGTGCCAATCTTAACAAACTATTTCGAACAGAAAAACTTGAATGATATTGTCGTTGTGTCTCCTGACCACGGTGGTGTGACACGTGCGCGCAAAATGGCAGACCGCTTAAAAGCGCCAATCGCAATTATCGACAAACGTCGTCCGAAGCCAAACGTTGCTGAAGTGATGAACATTATTGGTAACATTGAAGGTAAAACGGCGATTCTGATTGATGATATCATTGATACAGCTGGTACCATTACACTAGCAGCAAATGCGCTTGTCGAAAATGGAGCGGCTGAAGTGTATGCTTGCTGTACTCACCCAGTGTTGTCTGGACCAGCAGTAGAACGCATCACAAACTCTAAAATTAAAGAATTGGTTGTAACCAACAGTATTCACTTAACAGATGACAAGAAAGTAGGTAAATTCATTCCGCTTTCAGTTGGGCCTTTGCTTGCAGAAGCCATCATCCGTGTGCATGAAGAAGAATCTGTGAGCTACCTTTTTAGCTAATTCTCTTATCAAAAAGGCCCTAGGTATCAGCTTAGGGTCTTTTTGCTGTAATAATTGACAGCCAAACATGTTTAAAATGATTCAGTTATGGGTATTTATGAAAGTAGTGACAAAAAAGAAATAGGATGGTGCTGAATATGGCAACTTTAAAAGCAAATAAAAGAACTGATTTCAAACGTTCCACACTGCAAAAAATCCGTCATTCAGGACACGTTCCTGGTGTCATATACGGAAAAAATACAGACAACCTGGCTGTTTCATTAGACAGCATCGATTTATTAAAGACCTTACGTGATGAAGGGAAGAATACGATCATCACATTAGACGTGAGCGGTGAAACAAAATCTGTGATGGTCACAGAATTACAAACAGATCCGCTGAAAAATGAGCTTGTCCACGCTGATTTCCAAGTGGTTGACTTACAGCGAGAAATTGATGCAGATGTACCTGTACAGCTGATTGGTGAGTCTAAAGGGGTAAAAGATGGAGGTGTGCTTCAGCAGCCACTATTTGAACTATCCGTTACAGCAAAACCAAAGGATATCCCGCAACATATTGAAGCTGATATTACAAACTTAGATGTAAATGATGTACTAACAGTGGGTGATCTGCCTGTTCAGTCAGCCTATCAAATAAATAACGATCCAGAAGAAGTCGTTGCATCCATTCTACCGCCTCAGCAATCCGAGGTTCCTGAGCCAGATAGCGAAGAGGAAACACAAGAACCTGAGGCTATTAAAGAAAAGGATAACAATGGAGAATAACTGGTCATTTAGAGACGTAACCCTCCCGCGGTTGCGTCTTTTGTGCTAGAATGAAAAGAATTCATACGTTTTTACATGAGGCAATCATATTGGTTCATTTTTTAGGCGTGTGCATTGTGATAAAGGAGGTTGTTGTTCTCATGATTGCATTCGTTGGATTGGGTAATCCAGGAAGAGAATACGAAAAAACAAGACATAATGTCGGGTTTATGACAATAGATGAATTATCAAAAAAATGGGACATCCCATTAAATCAATCAAAATTCCATGGACAATTTGGAACAGGGTTTGTTTCAGGGCAAAAGGTTCTACTTGTGAAGCCTCTTACATATATGAACTTATCAGGAGAATGCGTGCGTCCACTTTTGGATTACTATGATATTCCCCTTGAACATTTAAAAGTCATCTATGATGATCTTGATTTACCAACTGGGCGGATTCGTTTGCGTACAAAGGGAAGTGCAGGAGGGCATAATGGGATTAAGTCGTTGATTCAGCATTTAGGCGCACCTGAGTTTGACCGATTCCGCATCGGTATTGGCCGCCCGCAAAATGGCATGAAGGTCGTTGATTACGTACTAGGACGCTTCTCAGAAGAGGAACAGCCTGACATCGCATCAGCCATTCAAGCGTCTGTTGAAGCCTGTGAGGCTGCTTTAACAAAGCCATTTTTAGAAGTGATGAATGATTTCAACAAGAAGGTATAAGAATGATAAGCAAAGCACATACTGATCATAAAATCTCAGCATGGGAGGATCACATATGGCTTTGCATTATTACTGCCGGCACTGTGGTGTAAAGGTTGGCAGTCTAGATGAATCCGCTGTTCAAAGTGAAGCACTTGGATTTCATCACTTAACAAATGAGGAAAGAAACGATATGATTTCTTATAGGGAAAATGGTGATTTACATGTACAAACCATTTGTGAGGATTGCCAAGAGGCGCTCGAAAGAAATCCTGATTACCATCAGTATCATACTTTTATTCAATAAAAAGCTTTGGTGTAGATATTAGACCAAAGCGTTTTTCTGTTTTAAACAAGCAGGGAGGAGGAGCCAAATGAAAAACATACAATCATTTATCAAACAAAGTGATGATTTTCAGTCCATTTTTAATGGACTAAAAGAAGGGTTAAAAGAACAGCTGCTCGCCGGACTATCAGGCTCCGTCAGATCTTTATTTACAGCCGCCATATCAGACGAGCTAAAGCGGCCGATGTTTATTGTGACCCACAATTTGTATCAAGCACAGAAGGTAACAGATGATCTAGCCAGTGTGATCTCGGATCGCTCGGTCCTTCTTTATCCTGTAAATGAACTCATTGCATCAGAGATCGCAGTTGCCAGCCCTGAGCTTAGAGCACAGCGTCTAGATGTCCTGAATCGACTTGCTAATGGAGAAAACCCCATTATCGTAACCCCGGCAGCTGCGGTGCGCAGAATGCTTCCGCCAGTCGAGCTCTGGAAGGAGAGTCAGATCCATTTAAAGCTCGGTCAAGAAATTGATTTGGAGGCGTTTTCAAAACAACTCGTGCAAATCGGTTATGACCGGACGTCTATGGTTGCTGCGCCCGGAGATTTTAGTGTGCGCGGAGGGATCATCGACATTTATGCGTTAACGGAAGATCATCCTATTCGTATTGAATTGTTTGATACAGAAGTGGACTCAATTCGGACCTTCCATTCTGATACTCAGCGTTCACTAGAAACGCTTCAAGAGATCAAGATAGGTCCGGCAATAGAGCTGATTGTGAGAGGCCCTGAACGAGTGAGAGCGATAGAACAGCTTGACCAAGGACTTGCGAAGAGCTTAAAGAAATTCAACTCTGACCAACAAAAAGAGCTGCTGCATCAGAATATTTCTGCTGATCGAGAGAAGCTGCTAGAAGGCATCGTGACACAGGAAATGACGAAGTACCTGTCCTATTTCTATGAAAAGCCTGCTAGTTTGCTAGATTACACATCGCAGGATACGATTATCATTCTAGATGAAATTAGCAGAATTCAGGAGATGGAAGAGCAACTTGAAAAGGAAGAAGCTGATTGGACGATTAGTCTGCTTGAAGAAGGCAATATTCTTCATGATTTATCTCTTTCCTTCCCGTTCCAAGAGCTAATCAATCAGCAATCGAGATCCATTCTGTACTATTCCTTGTTCTTGAGACATGTCCAGCAGACAAATCCGCAAAATATCGTCAATGTATCTAGTAAGCAAATGCAGAATTTCCATGGGCAGATGAATGTACTTGCGAGTGAAATTGAACGCTACAAAAAACAACATTACACGGTTGTCTTTTTAGGTGCGGATGAAGAGCGAACAGAGAAGCTCTCGTCTGTCTTACACGATTATGACATTGAAGCTGCTCTCGCTAAACCGGACGCTGAGCTTGTAAGCGGGCAAGTGTACATTTTACAAGGTGAGCTGCAAACAGGCTTTGAACTGCCATTATCAAAAATTGCAGTGATCACAGAAGGTGAGCTCTTCAAGAAACGTGTGAAGAAGCAGGCGCGTAAGCAAAAGCTGACCAACGCTGAGCGAATTAAGAGCTATTCAGAGCTTCAAGTCGGCGACTATGTGGTGCACATTAACCACGGGATCGGTAAGTATTTAGGAATCGAAACGCTTGAGATCGGCGGCATTCATAAAGATTATTTAAATATTCATTATCAAGGAAGCGACAAGCTTTATGTACCGGTTGAACAAATTGATCAGGTGCAGAAATACGTAGGATCAGAAGGAAAAGAACCAAAGCTGTACAAACTAGGCGGCAGTGACTGGAAACGCGTGAAGAAAAAAGTAGAATCTTCTGTTCAGGATATTGCAGATGATCTCATTAAGCTGTATGCAGAACGTGAGGCAAGCAAAGGGTATGCCTTCTCGCCTGATCATGAGATGCAGAGCCAGTTTGAATCTGCGTTCCCTTACCAGGAAACAGACGACCAAATTCGTTCTATTCACGAAATCAAACAAGACATGGAGCGGGAACGTCCGATGGATCGCCTGCTTTGTGGAGATGTGGGATATGGAAAAACAGAGGTGGCCATTCGTGCGGCCTTCAAAGCTATTGCTGACGGGAAGCAGGTTGCACTGCTTGTACCGACAACGATCTTAGCACAGCAGCATTTTGACACGATTATGGACCGATTCCAAGACTACCCTATCAAAATCGCTCAGCTTAGCCGTTTCCGTACTCGGAAAGAAACAACAGAAACGTTAAAAGGGCTGAAGAACGGAACCATTGATATGGTCATCGGGACACACCGACTTCTTTCAAAAGACATTGTCTACAAGGATTTAGGACTGTTGATCATTGACGAGGAACAGCGTTTTGGCGTCACGCATAAAGAGAAAATTAAGCAGATGAAAGCCAATATCGATGTACTGACATTAACGGCTACGCCAATCCCACGTACGCTTCATATGTCAATGCTTGGTGTACGGGACTTATCCGTTATTGAAACACCGCCTGAAAATCGTTTCCCTGTTCAAACCTATGTTGTAGAGTACAATGGTGCTTTAGTCAGAGAAGCGATCGAGCGAGAACTAGCTCGAGGCGGCCAAGTGTACTTCCTTTACAACCGTGTTGAGGATATTGAACGGAAAGCAGATGAAATCTCGATGCTTGTTCCAGACGCGAAAGTCAGCTATGCGCATGGGAAAATGAGTGAGAACGAGCTGGAATCGGTCATGATCAATTTTCTTGAAGGCGAATCAGATGTATTGGTCAGTACAACCATTATTGAAACGGGCGTCGACATTCCAAATGTGAACACGCTCATTGTACACGATGCTGATAAAATGGGGCTTTCTCAGCTGTACCAGTTAAGAGGACGAGTCGGCCGCTCGAATCGAGTTGCTTATGCTTATTTCACTTATCGAAAAGACAAAGTTCTTTCTGAAGTAGCGGAGAAAAGACTTCAGGCCATTAAAGAATTCACAGAGCTCGGATCAGGTTTTAAAATTGCGATGCGTGATTTAACGATTCGAGGAGCAGGGAACTTACTTGGTGCACAGCAGCATGGATTCATTGATTCTGTTGGATTCGACCTGTATTCTCAAATGCTGAAAGAAGCGATTGAAGAAAGAAGAGGCGACACGACAGCTCAAGAAAAATTTGAGCCGGAAATCGATCTGCAAATTGATGCCTACATCCCTGACACATATATTTCTGATGGCAAGCAAAAAATCGAGATGTATAAACAGTTTAGAGCCATTGGATCGATTGAAGAGCGAAAAGAGCTTCAGGATGAAATGATTGACCGATTCGGTGAATATCCGCAAGAAGTGGCTGATTTGTTCACGATTGCGACGATCAAGGTGTACGCTGTGCAGGAACGTGTCGAGCTGATCAAGATGGAGAAAGGCATTGTCAGACTCACCCTAGATGAGAAAGCAAGCAGTGAAATCGACGGTCAAAAATTATTTGAGCTTGGCAGTAAATATGGACGTGACATTGGCTTAGGAATGGAAGGCAGCAAGCTGATTATTTCTGTCCAAACGAAAGGGAAGAAGACCGGGGAATGGCTTGAGATCGTTCTTAGCATGCTTCGAGGCCTTCAAAGTGTGAAAAAAGAAACCATTCCATCTTCATAAAATTTTGTTTGTCTCTCGTGTATATTACGTTTGATGTGACGGATACTAAACTCAGGGTCAAGTGGTGAATGTTGCATAAAGTGGACGCTTTTGTTCCATTCACCCAACACATCATCAAACGAAAGAGAGGCAGCAGTGAATGAAAGCAACTGGAATTGTACGCCGTATCGATGATTTAGGTAGAGTGGTTATTCCGAAGGAGATTCGCAGAACATTGCGTATCCGGGAAGGAGATCCGCTTGAGATTTTTGTCGACCGCGATGGAGAAGTGATTTTGAAGAAGTATTCACCGATTAGTGAGCTTGGAGACTTTGCGAAGGAATATGCTGATGCATTATTCGATAGTTTGGGTCATTCCATCCTGATCTGTGATCGTGATACGTATATTGCTGTATCCGGCAGTTCGAAAAAAGAGTATTTAAACAAATCCATCAGTGATTTACTTGAACGAACAATGGATCAGCGTAATTCTGTGTTAGAAGAAAGCAAGAAAGAAATCCAACTAGTCGATGGTATTGATGATGACGTATCTGCTTATACCATTGCACCTATTGTTGCAAACGGAGACCCAATTGGCGCCGTGGTCTTATTTTCTAAAGAGCGTTCAATGGGAGAAGTGGAGCATAAAGCGGCAGAAACGGCAGCTGGCTTCTTAGCCCGTCAAATGGAACATTAGGTCTAATAATTCTATATCATTTTGATCAAACGAAAGAATGCCGATGAAATCATTTGATTTTATCGGCGTTTTTTATATGGAAAGAAACAAAACGGGTAATGTGTCGTCTTCTCCTTAGAAAGGAACGGTTTTTCAGTAACGTATGATATAATGAGTGCGTTTAAATGTAGATCTATTTTTTGATTGAACATAAAGGAGTCATCCATGAAAAATGCTGTGAATCAGCCGCATTGGCTTTTCCAAGGTGCGGTGATTTTGACCATCGCAGGCTTGCTATCAAAGGTACTAAGTGCCGTTTATCGTGTCCCTTTTCAAAACATCGTAGGAGACACAGGTTTTTATATTTATCAGCAGGTTTACCCCTTTCTGGGCATTGCCATCATGCTCGGAACAACAGGGTTTCCTGTCATGGTGTCCAAGCTCCTGAGTGAGCATGGGGAAGAGAATCGGCGAATCATTACAAGGGTATCGTTGATGTATATCACTTTACTGAGCTTGGTCTTATTTCTTTGTCTATACATAGGAGCAGGCAGGATAGCGAACCTCATGGCGGACAGCCATTTAATCTTGCTCATCCAGATGAGTGCATTTGTTTTTCTATTTCTGCCGCTCACCGTTATGCTGAGGGGTGTTTTTCAGAGTGACGGCATGATGCTCCCAACCGCTATTTCTCAGTTGGTTGAGCAGCTCGTTAGGGTAGGCGTCCTGCTTGTTTTATCCTTTTATTTCGTGAGGCACGGCTATTCGCTTTATGAAACAGGAGCGGGTGCAGTGTTCTCCTCTATAGCGGGAAGTGCGGCCTCACTCATCCTGCTTCTTTTTCTTTGGCTGACCTATCGGAGGCAGTCGCCATTAAGCAGTGCGTTACACCAGGCGACTCTGCGGAAAAAAGATGTTTTGAAGAGTTTAGTCCTGTATACATTGACGATTTGTGTAAGCGGATTGCTTATTTTATGGATGCAAATGATTGATGCCTTTCACCTGTATGCTTTGCTCCGCAGCGAGGGTTTGAGTGAAGCGGCAGCAAAGGCGGCAAAAGGCGTGTATGACCGAGGGCAGCCTTTCTTGCAGCTAGGGACGGTGTTTGCGATTAGTATCGGAACCTCTCTTGTTCCATTTTTATCGTCAGCCATGAGGAAAGGGCACCACGAAGCGATTCGGCAAAAAGTCCGTACATCGTTTAAGACAACGTCGGTGCTAGGGATTGGTTCAGCGGTCGGGCTGATTTGTATTCTATCGTCAGTGAATACAATGCTTTTTCGTAATGACCTAGGCACAGATGCGCTGCAAATATTCTGTATATCGATCGCATTTACGTCGATTGCCATTACGCAAACCGCTTTACTTCAGGGGCTTGGGCATTCCGTGTATCCTGCTATTGTGGTGATCCTCAGTGTGCTCGTGAAATGGGTGCTGACGCTTGCGTTTGTGCCGTTATTTGGCATCCACGGTGCCGCATGGTCAACCGTATGTGGTTTTCTCGCCGCAGCCGTGCTCAATGCGGTTTACTTGAAGCGTAAAGGATGGATTTCAATGAGAGAGCTTTTTCCAGTGAAAATTCTTTTATCAGCGGCTCTCATGGCCATCGTCTTAATAGGGTATCAGGCTTTGTTTTCTTGGGTCATTCCCTTTGAAAAACGCCCGTTTTCCGTTTTAGAGAGCCTGACGTCAGTTTTTATTGGTGGTTTCGCCTTTTTATATAGTATTCTTAAGCTAGAAGTATTTACGGACGAGGAATGGAGACTCATTCCATTAGGAGAAAAGATTTTATATTTTAAACAGATGAGAGGGAATAGAAATGACAGGTAAGATTACAGTCGTCGGTCTTGGGGCAGGCGACATGGATCAGCTGACGCTCGGTGTATATAAGCAACTGAAGCAGGCGACAGAAGTATTTATGAGAACGCAGGATCATCCGCTTACCGCAGAATTGATGCAGGAGATCCCATCTCTGACCTTTTTTGATGAGATTTATGAAAAGCACGATCAGTTTGATTCGGTGTATCAGGAAATCACAGAAATTCTATTCGCAGAGGCTGCAGAGAAGGATATTGTGTATGCAGTGCCAGGACATCCGTTTGTAGCAGAAAAGACCGTGCAGCTGCTTGTCGCACAGCAGAAAGAGCGCGGGATTGAGGTGTACGTTGCTGGTGGACAAAGCTTTCTTGATGCGACCTTTAATTCCTTGCAGATTGATCCGATAGAAGGGCTGCAATTCGTTGATGCAGGGGATATGAGAGCGGAGGATTTGAAATTAACCCAGCATGTTTTGATTTGTCAGGTGTATGATCAGATGACAGCTTCGAATGTGAAGCTTACGCTGATGGAGAAGCTGCCTGATGACTATGAAGTCTATATTGTGACTGCGGCTGGGAGCAGTCAGGAACAGATGACAGCTGTTCCTTTATTTGAACTTGATCGAGATGTGTCGATAAATAACTTAACGAGTGTTTATGTACCTCCAATTCAAGATGAAAAGCTGCTCTATCAACAATTTGACACTTTCCGTGATATCATTCGTACATTAAGAGGTCCTGGCGGCTGTCCGTGGGATCAAAAACAAACCAATGATTCGCTCAAACCGTACTTAATTGAAGAGTGCTATGAACTGCTTGAAGCTATAGATGAAGACGACCCAGATCATATGGTGGAAGAGCTCGGAGATGTGCTGCTGCAAGTTTTACTTCACGCTCAAATTGGTGAAGATGATGGCTATTTCTCAATCGATGACGTCATCCAGCATGTTACAGAAAAAATGATTCGTCGACATCCACATGTGTTTGGTGATACGAGTGTCTCTGAGGCATCAGACGTGGTGGCCAACTGGGAAAAAATCAAGCAGCAGGAGAAGCCGGAGCGGTCAGGAGAAGCATCTATTTTGCAATCCATCCCGGCGATGCTTCCAGCTTTAACAAAAGCATATAAGCTCCAAAAGAAAGCCGCTAAGGTGGGCTTCGATTGGACGGACGTAGAAGATATTTGGAACAAATACGAAGAAGAAAAGCAGGAATTCCTTGTTGAAGTGGCTGAGAAAACGGACGAAGGTGCAACGAAGCATATGAAAGATGAATTTGGTGATCTTTTATTTGTTCTTGTCAATATTGGCAGGTTCTATCAGCTGGAGCCTGAAACGGCCCTCTCTTCCGCAAACACAAAATTCATGCGGCGCTTTCAACATATCGAACAAAAAGCAAAGGATATGGGACGTTCACTAGAGGATCTGACGCTAGAGGAAATGGACGATCTGTGGAACGATGCCAAACGCATAGAAAGAGGTGAACACATATGAGACTAGATAAATTTTTAAAAGTTTCTCGATTAATTAAAAGAAGAACATTGGCAAAAGAAGTAGCCGATCAAGGCAGAATTTCCATTAATGGAATGCAGGCGAAAGCAAGCTCTGACGTAAAAGAAGGAGACGAGCTTCAAATCCGCTTTGGTCAAAAACTTGTGACCGTTCAAGTCAACGAGTTAAAGGACACGACGAAAAAAGAAGAAGCGGCTGGCATGTATACCGTGCTAAAAGAAGAAAAAACAGCAGAATAGGGCTTGTTCTAAATGACCCTCCTATCACATACAATGCAGTAACAATGCAAGTATGAGATATGGGGGATGTATAAAATGAATCAATATTATAATCAACCTCAAGGCACGAAGCTGTCATCAGAAGCGGAGCACAATGTCACAATGCGAAACAGAAAGCATTTAGATATTACCGGCGTCAAACAGGTGGAAAGCTTTGATAATGAAGAATTTCTGCTTGAGACGGTCATGGGAATTCTCGCCATCCGCGGAGAAAATCTGCAAATGAAAAACTTAGATGTAGAAAAAGGCGTTGTGTCCATCAAAGGGCGTGTTTTTGACTTAATCTATGTAGATGAGCAGCACGGGGAGAAAGCTAAAGGATTTTTTAGCAAGCTGTTTAAATGACGCTGACAGTCCAGTTTTATACGATGCTTTCGATGGCGGCGATGGGCATCTGGCTGGGCGCATCGCTTGATACGTACAAGCTGTTTGTGAACCGGGAGAAAACAGCAAAATGGCTTTTGGTCATACACGATCTTCTTTTTTGGATGGTGCAAGGTCTCTTATTCTTTTATGTGCTGCTGTTAACAAATGAGGGAGAATTCAGGCTTTATATTTTTCTGGCCGTTGCGCTAGGTTTCTCGATGTATCAGGCATTGATGAAGCAGCTGTATATCAACATTCTCAAGTTTATCATGATGTGTATTTATCAGACCGTTCTAGTTCTTAAAAGGCTGGTCATGTCGATCGTCTTCCAGCCGATTCGTTGGATTGTCACATTGATCATAAGTGCTATACTGTTCTTATTCCACTCGCTCTTACGTCTTGTTCGTTTTACGTTTCGGCTCGTGTGGAAGGTGCTATCAATTGTTTGTTATCCGCTCATCTGGTTACTCAATGTGACCATTATTCATCGGATTCCCGAAAAATGGCGAACATCCGTTAGATTGTTTTTCGCAAAAGGAGCAGGAATTTTACAAGGGACCAAGAAATTATCTCGTACCATCAAAACGAAATGGAAACAATTCTGGACAAAGTAAGAGAGGAGGCCTTCATCCTTGAACAAGAGAAAAAGAAATATCGCACAAATTCAAAATGATTACCAAAAACAAATGGAACAGCAAGCTCAGCTCTTAAAACGCAAACGCCGTGGACTCCTTAGAAGGCTTACCGTGTTTGGTGTGATCGCGCTCATGTTTGCTGTTTTGGTGACAAGTGCCCTCTGGTCGCAATCGTCCGCATTAAAAGAAAAAGAAGAGAAAAAGGTTGCGCTCGAAAAAGAATTGAAGCAATTACAAACAAAGCAGGAAGATATTTCTGATGAGATCAAGAAGCTCAAAAGCAAGGAATACGTACTCGAACTGGCACGACGGGACTATTATATGTCCAAAAAAGGCGAAAAAATCTTTGATGTGGGCAATAAGAGCGATTAGCCTTGTTGACACTTAAAATTCAGTTTATGTATAATTGAACAAATGAGATTTTTTGATAAGTCTAAGGAGGAGCACTTTTTTTATGTCGATTGAAGTTGGCAGCAAGTTACAAGGGAAAGTTACGGGCATTACAAATTTTGGAGCTTTTGTGGAGTTGCCAGGAGGTTCAACTGGTCTCGTTCATATCAGTGAGGTAGCCGATAACTATGTAAAAGATATTAATGAGCATTTAAAAGTCGGTGAACAAGTTGAAGTGAAAGTGATTAACGTTGAAAAAGACGGTAAAATCGGCTTGTCCATTAAAAAAGCAAAAGATCGTCCTCAACAACAATCAAGACCGAGCAGAAATGATTTCCGTCCGAAGGAATCGTTTGAGCAAAAAATGAACAAATTCTTAAAAGATAGCGAAGACCGCTTAACATCTTTAAAACGTAACACGGAATCAAAACGTGGGGGGCGCGGAGCAAGAAGAGGTTAACTTGTTGCTGCTTTCTATATATTTTTATAACAAAGCACCTGCTGTTCAGCGGGTGCTTTTTTTCTTTATAAACTCGACATTTTTTGAGATTTCGTCATTTAATTTAAAACTTTCTATTGACGGACAAGCGAATCCTTTGTATTATAGTTCTTGTGCTTCTTAGCGCATTTTTCATTATGGCGGTGTAGCTCAGCTGGCTAGAGCGTACGGTTCATACCCGTGAGGTCGGGGGTTCGATCCCCTCCGCCGCTATCCTTTTAAGTAGAACATCAAGCAAGGCCCGTTGGTCAAGCGGTTAAGACACCGCCCTTTCACGGCGGTAACACGGGTTCGAATCCCGTACGGGTCATCTTCAGAACAGCTTTCTATAAGAAAGCTGTTTTTTTGTGCCTTCATAAAATTCTGATGAAAGAAATCGACTTTCATGAAAGTATGCCTCTTTGACGAATAAAGAGTCGAACGTTTTATAGAAACGACAACTTCTTTTGACAAAATTTCTTTTTCACCTTCGCTATAATGACAAACAACGAATATCAGGTGGGGGATGAGAAGATGGAAAAACTAGAAAGAAGAACTGATTTAACAGGAGCGGGGTTTGAAAGAATCAGTGCAGGTTTGAAAAAGATGAATAACCTGTTTCTTCATCATACGCATTCTCTTTTTTTCTATAAAGGGTTTATTTATGTTGTTCTCGGCTTTTTATTAGGACGAGCCTTTATTTTATCTGAGATTATGCCGTTTGCTTTGCCTTTCTTTGGTTCCATGCGGCTCATTAAAAGAGATAAGGCGATGCTCGCTTGTCTTGCTTTACTCGCTGGGGCGATGACCATATCACCTCAAAATGCATTATTTGTATTTGCGTCATTGATCGTGTTTCTCCTCATGTCAAAAGTTGTTTCTTTCATCATCAAAGATCCAGTGAAAACATTACCGGTTGTGATTGTTCTTTCGATGCTGATCACCCGAGGGGCTTTTGTTTACCTAGAGCAAGGCGCTGTGCAAAGCTACGATTACGTCATGGCAGGCGTTGAAGCAGGACTTGCCTTCATATTGACATTGATTTTTCTTCAAAGCTTACCGATTTTTACAGTCAGGAAAATCAAACACTCCTTAAAGGTCGAAGAAATCATTTGTTTTATGATTTTAATTGCGTCGGTATTAACAGGCTTAGCGGGCATTACCTTCCAAGGGATGCAAGCAGAGCATATTTTGTCACGTTATGTTGTGCTTACATTTGCCTTTATTGGTGGAGCCAGTATTGGTTGTACGGTTGGTGTCGTGACAGGTTTAATTCTCGGTCTCGCAAACATCGGTAACCTTTATCAGATGAGTCTTCTTGCCTTTTCTGGCTTATTAGGCGGGTTGCTCAAAGAGGGGAAGAAAGCAGGAGCAGCCATTGGCTTAATTGTGGGTTCATTACTCATTTCATTGTACGGGGAAGGATCAGCAGGTCTCATGACCACGCTATATGAATCACTCATTGCTGTTGCACTGTTTCTGCTCACGCCACAATCAGTGACCTCTAAGGTGGCGAAATATATCCCTGGTACTGTAGAGCATGTACAGGAACAGCAGCAATATGCCCGGAAAGTACGAGATGTCACAGCAAAAAAAGTAGATCAATTCTCTCATGTATTTCATGCGCTGTCTGAGAGTTTTGCGACATTTTACGATTCCATTCCTGAAGAGAAGAAGCAGGAAGAGGATGTAGATCTTTTTTTAAGTACGATCACAGAACGATCCTGTCAAACGTGCTATAAGAAAAATAAATGCTGGGTGCAGAACTTTGATACAACCTATGAACTGATGAAACAAGTTATGCATGAATCTGATGAAAAAACGTATGAGCATAACCGGAAATTGAAAAAGAAATTTAGCCAGCACTGCTCAAAATCAAAACATGTCGAGGAATTGATCGAAGAGGAGATCGCTTACTACAAAGCAAATCAGACACTTAAGAAAAAGGTCCAAGACAGCAGGCGCCTTGTGGCAGAACAGCTGATGGGCGTCTCACAAGTGATGGATGATTTTTCCCGGGAAATAAAACGAGAAAGAGAACAGCATTTTGTTCAGGAAGAGCAGATGATAGAAGCGCTTCAGCACTTTGGAATTGAAATTCAGCAAGTAGAAATTTATAGCTTGGAGCAGGGGAATGTCGATATAGAAATGAGAATTCCCTATTGCCAAGGTCATGGGGAATGTGAAAAAATCATCGCTCCAATGCTCTCAGATATTTTAGAAGAACAGATTTTAGTAAAAGCAGAGCAGTGCGCAGAGCATCCAACAGGCTATTGTCATGTTGTATTTGGTTCTGCAAAATCGTATCGAGTAACTACAGGCGTAGCGCATGCAGCGAAAGGTGGAGGCTTAGTATCTGGAGACAGCTACAGCATGATGGAGTTGGGTGCGGGTAAATATGCTGCAGCAATTAGTGATGGGATGGGAAATGGAGCAAGGGCTCATTTTGAAAGCAATGAAACGATTAAGCTGTTAGAAAAAATATTGGCGTCTGGTATCAATGAAAAAGTGGCGATCAAGACCATTAATAGTATTTTATCTTTACGGACGACTGATGAAATCTACTCAACATTAGATTTATCAATCATTGATTTACAGGATGCGAGCTGTAAGTTCCTAAAGATTGGTTCAACCCCTAGCTTTATTAAACGGGGTGATCAGGTGATGAAGGTACAAGCTAGCAACTTGCCGATTGGGATTATTGATGAGTTCGAAGTGGAAGTTGTGAGCGAACAGATGAAGGCAGGAGATCTGCTCATTATGATGAGCGATGGCATTTTTGAAGGACCAAAGCATATTGAAAATCATGATTTATGGGTGAAGCGGAAAATGAAAAGCTTTAAAACAGAAGATCCGCAAGAGATTGCTGATTTATTAATGGAAGAGGTCATTCGAACAAGAGCGGGTCAAATTGACGACGATATGACGGTTGTTGTCATTAGGCTCGACCACAACACGCCAAAATGGGCATCCATTCCGACTGGTACATTCTATCTTGAGAATCAAGAGATTTCTTAAAATATCGTATAATATGAATTTCTTCTGGCGATGATGGGGGATATAAGCATTCAGTTACAATCCCAGGAGGAATGAAGATGCGAAAAGGTCACGTAAACCAAATCTTATTGATTACAGATGGCTGCTCAAATCACGGGGAAGATCCACTTGCGATTGCCTCATTGGCAAAGGAACAAGGGATTACAGTCAATGTCATTGGCATTATGGAAGAAAACAGACAAGATCATGAAGCGATGAAAGAAGTAGAGGGGATTGCTCTCGCAGGCGGAGGCATCCATCAGGTTGTCTACGTACAGCAATTGTCTCAAACGGTACAAATGGTTACAAAAAAGGCGATGACACAAACATTGCAAGGTGTCGTCAATAAAGAATTGCAGCAAATACTCGGCAAAGATACAGAAATTGAAGAGCTTCCGCCTGATAAGCGTGGAGAAGTGATGGAGGTTGTCGATGAGCTAGGGGAGACTGTTCATCTTCAAGTGCTAGTGCTTGTTGATACAAGTGCAAGCATGAAACCGAAGCTGCCGACTGTCAAAGAAGCACTCATCGATCTCTCCATTAGTTTAAATTCAAGAATTGGCGAAAATCAGTTTGGGATGTGTGTATTTCCCGGGAAAAACTCAGATGCAGAAATTGTGTTGAATTGGACGCCTCGATTCGATTCGTTATCATCTATTTTCCCAAAGCTGACGACTGGAGGAATTACTCCGACTGGACCAGCACTCCGAGAAGCACTCCAGCATTTCAAATCAGTTCGTTCACGTAAAGGGCTGCTTGAAGCAAAGGAAGAGCATGATGATGAATTCGGTTTCTAACATCCCGCTAGGCACGGTGATTAAAGGGAAATGGCACCATCATCATTACCGCATTGTAAAAGAGCTGGGAAAAGGGGCGAACGGTGTTGTCTATCTGGCCGAATCGCCAAATGGGCAAGTGGCCCTTAAAGTGAGTGATGACAGTATGCTTATTGCATCTGAAGTCAATGTATTAAAATCCTTTTCAAAGGCTCCTGTGAAAACCATGGGGCCTTCTTTTTATGATATGGATGATGTTATGTATCCTGGCATGTCTCAAAAGCGTTCGTTTTATGTGATGGAGTATGTCAGAGGCCCGCTGCTGCTCGAGTTCGTTAAACAAAAAGGTGATGAGTGGATCGTCGTCTTAATGATTCAGCTTTTGTCTAACTTGGCTCATTTACATAAGGAAGGCTGGATATTTGGGGACTTGAAGCCGGATAATCTCATCGTTTCGGGCCCTCCAGCCACGATTCGATGTATCGACGTTGGAGGAACGACGAAGGAAGGTAGGGCAATCAAGGAGTATACCGAGTTTTTTGATCGAGGCTACTGGGGATTCGGTACAAGAAAGGCAGAACCATCTTATGATTTATTTGCCATAAGTATGGTCATGGTGAACTGTGCGTATAAAAAGGAATTCAAAAAAGGGGCAGAACCAGAAAAGCAGCTTTATCGAGCGATTGAAGGGCATCCTTTATTAAAGCGATATGAGAGGGTGTTGAAGGCAGCCCTTCAAGGTAAGTACCAATCAGCGGGAGATATGAAAAGTGCTATGCTGAAAGAAGGACAGCTGCTTGCTTCAAGAAAAACACCTCAAAAGAAGCAAACACAAAAAAACAGGCCAAAGCCTGCTGTTAGTCAAAATCAACAGGTGACTTCACGATCGCGAGTTGCTGCGGGGAAAAGAACGTCAGTACGTAAAAAGTCAGGCGGGCTTTTTGAAACCATTCTCATCGTGTGCAGTGTACTCGCCCTTTACTGTGCATATGTGGTTTTATTCCTGTTGTAGAGCTGTAAAAAAGCAGGCTTCTTCTTTGCTTGGAGCTACTGAAAGTGATAGGATATGTATATCTTTAAATTACCTGCTCTTTGTGAGGAGGCAGTTGTGAATAGAATTGAATCTTTTTTGAAAAAACATGATGTTTTCCTTGAAAATACGACAGTCATTGTCGGGGTTTCCGGCGGACCGGATTCCATGCTCTTGCTGCATGAACTAAACAAGCGTCGAAAAGGTTCCTTTCAGCTGATTGCAGCCCATGTAGATCACATGTTCAGAGGAGAAGAATCCTTTGCTGATTTGGCATTTGTTGAGGCTTACTGCAAGGAGCAAGAGATCCCTTTTGAATCGGCCCGCATACAGGTGATCCAATATGCAAAAGAAAATCACTTAAACAAACAGGCAGCTGCAAGAGAGTGCAGATATGCTTTCTTTCGTCAAGTGATGGAGCAGTACAACGCTCAATTTATAGCGCTTGCACATCATGGAGACGACCAAGTAGAAACAATGATGATGAGGCTGACGAGAGGGACTGTTGGAATAGGACTCGCAGGTATTCAAGCAAAACGCCCTTTTCAAGAAGGGTGGCTGATTCGTCCGCTGATTGGATATTCTAAGGACGACGTGCTAAAAGCTTGTGAAAAAGAACATGTTCCCTATGTCATTGATCAAAGCAATCACACAGATGACTACTTGAGAAACCGGATAAGAAGACACATTCTTCCCGTGTTAAAAGAAGAGGCGCCTCATGTACATGAAAGCTTTCAGTTTGTAAGTGAGATGCTGACTGAGGATGAGCAATACTTGCAGGCATTAACAAAGGAACAAATGAACCAAGTGATGATCAGTCACACGCCTAAGAAAATCGAGATCAAAACGAAGCCTTTGCTTGACCTGCCTTTGCCTTTACAAAGAAGAGGCATTCAACTAATATTAAACTATCTTTATGAAAACACTCAATCAGCGTTTTCAAATCAGCATATTCTAGGGACTTTGGACTGGTTATCTCATACGGAACAACCGTCTGGATCATTAGATTTGCCAAAGGGTTTACAAGCTGTCAAGTCTTATGATCACTGTATGTTTACCTTTGAACGATCGCTTGGATTAGATCAGTCCTATGCTCATCACTTAAAGGTTGAGATGGGAGAGGAGCTTTTTCTCCCGAATGGACATTCTATTGTGGTATCAAATCATGTTCCGAAGGATGCACGGAACGGGAACTATTTTTTCTTGCTTCAAAAAGATCATGTTCGTCTCCCTTTGATCATTCGCTCACGAAAAAATGGTGATCGAATCAAACTTAAAGGGATGAATGGGTCAAAAAAGGTGAAGGATATATTTATTGATAAAAAAGTGCCTCTTGCAGAAAGAGACAGCTGGCCGATCGTCACTGACTCGGATCATCAAATCATCTGGATCCCAGGTCTGAAAAAATCCGTTTTTGAAGAAATTGATATGACAAACAGCGATCTCATTGTATTACAATATAGACAGCACGAAAATTTGTAGGGGGCAAGCAAAAGCATGAAACAAGATATTGAAAAGATTTTGATCTCAGAAGAAGAGATCCAGCAAAAAGTGAAGGAACTGGGTGCAACATTAACCAGCGATTATGATGGTAAATTTCCCCTGGCTATTGGTGTTTTGAAAGGGGCTCTTCCATTCATGGCAGACCTGATCAAACACATTGATACATATTTAGAGCTCGATTTTATGGATGTATCTAGCTATGGCAAGTCTACCGTATCTTCTGGAGAAGTGAAGATCATTAAGGATCTAGATACTTCTGTTGAAGGAAGAGATATTCTAATTATGGAAGATATCATCGACAGTGGGTTAACTTTGAGCTATCTGGTAGAGCTTTTCCGATACCGTAAAGCAAACTCCATTAAAATTGTGACATTGCTTGATAAACCAAGCGGTCGTAAAGCAGACATCAAAGCAGATTATGTTGGATTTGAAGTGCCGGATGCATTTGTTGTCGGCTATGGATTGGATTTCGCTGAACGTTACCGAAACCTCCCGTATATTGGAGTGTTAAAACCATCTGTTTACGAAGGCTAATCAGCATACGTATACATGAGGTTATTGGTTGTATTGGAATGATTTTCTATGATACTATTGAACATAGTTGTGCTTACTGTGGGAGGAGGTAAGGAATGAATCGGGTTTTTCGTAATACGATTTTTTATATACTTATTTTATTACTTGTAATAGGGGTTGTTAGCTGGTTAGGATCCCCTAATCAAAAGCCTGAGAACATGTCTTACAGCAAATTTTCGCAAAATCTAAGTGCGGGAAAAGTGGAGAGCATCTCCATCCAGCCTGTAAGAGGGGTTTATGAAATTCGTGGTCAATTAGATGGCGCGAAGAAAGATCAATACTTCATTACCCATGTTCCAGATGGTCAAGGTGTTGACCAAATTTACAGTGCACTGAAGAATACAGATGTAAAAGTAGAACCAGCACCTGAAACAAATGGATGGCTGCAAGTTCTGACAACCATCATTCCGTTTATCATCATCTTTATCCTGTTCTTCTTCTTATTGAACCAAGCTCAGGGCGGTGGAAGCCGAGTCATGAACTTTGGTAAAAGTAAGGCAAAGCTTTACACAGAAGAGAAGAAGCGTGTGAAATTTAAAGATGTGGCCGGTGCGGATGAAGAAAAGCAAGAGCTTGTAGAAGTGGTAGAATTCCTGAAGGATCCGCGTAAATTTGCGGAGCTTGGTGCAAGAATCCCTAAAGGGGTTTTACTAGTAGGACCTCCAGGTACAGGTAAAACATTGCTTGCGAGAGCATCTGCAGGAGAAGCAGGCGTTCCTTTCTTCAGCATTAGTGGTTCTGACTTCGTCGAGATGTTCGTCGGTGTCGGTGCATCACGTGTACGTGATTTGTTCGAAAATGCGAAAAAGAATGCACCTTGCTTAATCTTTATTGATGAGATTGATGCAGTTGGTCGTCAGCGTGGAGCAGGTCTTGGCGGCGGTCATGATGAGCGTGAACAAACGCTGAACCAGCTTCTTGTTGAAATGGATGGTTTTAGTGCCAACGAAGGGATTATTATCATTGCTGCGACGAACCGTGCAGATATTTTAGATCCTGCATTGCTGCGTCCGGGACGTTTTGACCGTCAAATTACGGTTGACCGCCCAGATGTCATTGGTCGTGAAGAAGTACTGAAGGTTCATGCGAAAAACAAACCGCTTGATGATACAGTCAACTTGAAAGCCATTGCAAGCAGAACACCAGGTTTCTCTGGAGCAGATCTTGAGAACTTACTAAACGAAGCAGCGCTAGTTGCTGCCCGTCATAACAAAAAGAAAATCGATATGCGTGATATCGACGAAGCGACTGACCGTGTTATCGCTGGACCAGCGAAGAAAAGCCGCGTCATTTCGAAAAAAGAACGCAATATCGTGGCTTACCATGAAGCAGGTCATACTGTCATTGGACTTATCCTAGACGAAGCGGATATGGTGCATAAAGTAACGATCGTTCCTCGTGGTCAGGCAGGTGGATATGCTGTCATGCTTCCAAGAGAAGATCGTTATTTCCAAACGAAGCCAGAGCTTCTTGATAAAATTGTCGGCTTACTCGGCGGTCGTGTTGCAGAGGAAATTACGTTTGGTGAAGTAAGCACAGGCGCTCACAACGACTTCCAGCGTGCAACAGGCATTGCAAGAAAAATGGTTACTGAGTTCGGTATGTCTGATAAGCTTGGTCCGCTTCAGTTCGGTCAAGCACAAGGTGGTCAAGTGTTCCTTGGCCGTGATTTTAACAACGAGCCGAATTATAGTGAAGCCATTGCTTACGAGATTGACCAAGAAATTCAGCGTTTCATCAAGGACAGCTACGAACGTGCGAAACAAATTCTCACTGAGAACAAAGATAAGCTAGAAATCATCGCACAAGCCCTTCTAGAAGTTGAAACATTAGATGCTGAGCAAATTAAATCTCTTTACGAAACTGGAAAGCTTCCAGAGCGTATATACGCGGATGACGAAGGGAAAAACGATGATGTGAAAGTGAACATCAAGAAAAAAGAAGATGAGGAGATCTAATCTCCTTCTGTGAAAGCTGCCGGGATCACCGGCAGCTTTTTTTTATTTCGATTCATGAATGGATCGGTTTCGAATTGTTTACAAATGGAACTCGATTCGTGTATGGTATGATAGAAAGTCGAAAAATGATCTTTTTGAGAAACTATTCAAAGTGGTGATGAAGTTGTTACTCGTGATAGATGTAGGAAACACAAATACCGTTTTAGGTGTTTATCATAATGGCGATCTAAATTACCATTGGCGAATTGAAACAAGCCGTCATAAAACAGAAGATGAATTTGGTATGTCCATCCGGTCTTTATTTGACTATGTAGGGCTGATGTTTGACCAAATAGAAGGTATTATCATCTCCTCTGTGGTCCCGCCAATGATGTTTGCACTAGAAAGAATGTGCGAAAAGTACTTTCACATTACACCCCAAATTGTAGGGCCTGGGATGAAGACTGGACTAAACATTATGTGCGACAATCCAAAGGAAGTCGGCGCTGATCGAATCGTCAATGCGGTGGCGGCCATTCACCTATATGGGGCGCCTCTCATTGTGGTAGACTTTGGAACAGCGACAACGTACTGCTATATCAATGAACAAAAACAATACATGGGTGGAGCAATTGCACCGGGTATTACCATCTCAACGGAGGCTTTATATACAAGAGCGGCTAAGCTGCCGAGAATTGAAATCGTCCGCCCAGATCACATCGTTGGAAAAAACACCATCAGTGCGATGCAATCAGGTATCCTTTATGGATATGTTGGACAAGTCGAGGGAATAGTGAAACGGATGAAGCAGCAAGCTAAACAAACACCGAAAGTCATTGCAACAGGCGGCTTGTCTACATTGATTGGAAATGAATCAGACTGTATTGATATGGTCGATCCGTTCTTAACATTAAAAGGACTCCAATTAATTTATGAACGTAATCGTGTCGGTGTACTATAGGAGGTTTAAATCGAATGGATTACTTAGTTAAAGCGTTAGCATATGACGGTAAAGTCCGCGCATATGCTGCAAACACAACAGATACAATCAACGAAGCACAAAGGAGACACCATACGTGGCCAACTGCGTCAGCAGCGATTGGGAGAACCATGACGGCTACAGTCATGATGGGAGCTATGCTCAAAGGCGAGAATAAGTTAACTGTCAAAATTGAAGGCGGTGGACCAATCGGAGCCATCATCGCTGATGGAAATGCAAAAGGTCAGGTTCGCGGATATGTCTCAAACCCACAAGTTCACTTTGATTTAAATGAACATGGCAAGCTGGATGTCAGACGTGCAGTTGGAACAACAGGAACATTAAGTGTTGTGAAAGATATTGGGCTGAAAGACCACTTTACAGGACAAACAGAAATCGTCTCAGGTGAAATTGGAGATGACTTCACTTATTACCTCGTCTCTTCTGAGCAAGTGCCTTCCTCTGTAGGCGTAGGCGTCCTTGTCAATCCAGACAACTCTATTCTCGCGGCAGGCGGTTTCATCATTCAATTGCTGCCTGGAACAGAAGATGCAGTCATTGAAAGACTAGAAAAACGTTTATCCACAATTGAACCGATTTCGAAACTCATTGAAAAAGGGATGACACCAGAAGAAATTTTAGAAGAAGTTCTTGGTGAAAAACCTCAAATTTTAGAAACTGTACCTGTCGAATTCTCTTGTAACTGCTCAAAAGAACGGTTTGCTAATGGCATTATCAGCTTAGGAAAAGCCGAAATTGAAGATATGATTGAACAAGACGGACAAGCAGAAGCTCAATGCCATTTTTGTAACGAAACGTATGTATTTACAAAAGAAGAGCTAGAAGAGCTACGTGAAGAAATAACCCGCTAAGCTCTCAGCAGCGGGTTTTCTTTTTAGGATGGAAAGGAGACGAAAGATGAGACTAAAAGCAAGAGTGGTATGGACATTTATCCTCGTTTTGCTCATGATCAATGCTGTTGTCATTGCATATGTACTAACAAAATCGCAAATGTCGCAAGCTTCCTCAAACGGGAAGAACGGTGAAGAAATTGCGTCCATTGGAAAAGAGAAGGTTACGCGTCAAGAATGGTTAAAGAAGATGGAAGACCGCTACGGAAAGGCAACACTTGAACAAATGATCAATCAGAAGGTAGTCAATCAGCTTGCGAAGGAAAACAAACTAGAGGTGTCTTCAAAAGAGATCAATCGTGAATTACTTATGCTTAAAGCGGTTTCTAATAATTTCTACGAAGATGGACATACAAGTGAAAAGGAATGGAAAGAGCAGATTCGTTATCAAATTTTATTAGAACAGCTCTTAACGAGAGATGCCGTTGTTTCTGAAAAAGAAGCAAAAGCCTTTTATGAAAAAAACAAGGACTTATATCAATATGATGATTCATACCGTATTCGTCATATTGTCGTTAAGACAAAGGACGAGGCTGAAAACGTATTGAAAGATTTAAAAGGCGGATCTAGCTTCGAAGCCGTGGCAGCTGAACGCTCGATCGACCGCTACACCTCACCCTACGGCGGAGATCTTGGTTTTGTGACAGAAGAGCAAGAGAGTATCCCAGCCCTATACATACAAGAAGCTCAAAAGCTTCAACCAGATGAATGGACGAAAGAGCCGATTGAGACCAAAAACGGGTATGCCATCATCCAATTAAAAGAAAAATTAAATGGCCGCTCCTTCTCTTATAAAGAAGTCAAAGATCAGATCAAAAGACAGATTGCAATGGAAGATCTAGGTGAAAAGGCGAATGTCAAAACCCTGTGGAAAGAAGCAAAAGTCACATGGTTTTACGATGGAGAGCAGGACTAAAAGCATTGACAAAATTTTTTGAAATTGATAATTTAATATTAATACAATAAAATTACTCGGAGATAGAGGTGTTAGTGATGGCTCGTATTGCAAATTCAGTTTTTGAACTAATAGGAAATACACCAGTCGTTAAATTAAACCGTTTAGTAGAAGAAGACAGTGCAGATGTCTACTTGAAACTTGAATATATGAACCCAGGCAGCAGTGTGAAAGATCGTATTGCGTTAGCCATGATCGAAGATGCTGAAGCAAAAGGTACATTAAAAGCTGGCGACACGCTCATTGAGCCGACAAGTGGAAACACGGGAATCGGTCTTGCGATGGTAGCGGCTGCTAAAGGAATCAATGCGATTTTGGTTATGCCGGAAACAATGAGTCAGGAGCGCCGCAACCTTTTACGCGCTTACGGTGCAGAGCTTGTATTAACACCAGGTGCAGAAGGAATGAAAGGTGCCATCAAAAAAGCGGAAGAACTGGCAGAAGAGCATGGTTATTTCATGCCTCAGCAGTTTAACAACGAAGCCAATGCTGAGATTCACCGCCGTACAACTGGGAAGGAAATTCTTGAACAGTTTGATGGCGAGCTTGATGCGTTTATTGCAGGTGTTGGTACGGGCGGTACGATTACAGGGGCTGGTGAAGTCCTAAAAGAAGCCATCCCATCTATTCAACTTTATGCGGTAGAGCCTACAGATTCCCCAGTATTATCAGGAGGAAAGCCAGGTCCGCATAAAATTCAAGGGATTGGAGCGGGGTTTGTTCCATCCATCTTGAATACGGAAGTATATGACGGCATTATCAAAGTAAGAAACGAAGATGCATTTGAGCTTGCAAGAAAGGCAGCAAAAGAGGAAGGAATTCTTGGCGGTATTTCTTCAGGAGCCGCCATTTATGCAGCTCTTCAAACAGCGAAGAAGCTTGGTAAAGGGAAAAAAGTGTTAGCGATCATCCCAAGTAATGGTGAGCGTTACCTCAGTACACCTCTTTATCAATTCGATTAAACGATAGGCCCCAGCATTTGCTGGGGTTTTTTCATGAAATCTGAAGATGGAAAGCAAATACTATTTTCTAAATAAAATGGATTGCATTACAATAAGATTAATGAAAATGAAAAAGGATGATAACATGACACAACGCAGGCCGATGGGCATCAAAATTCCTTTTACGAAAGATGCATTCTTGAAAAGATACGAACAACTAGCTGCACGTGAAACACACCATGTCCTTCTTGAAAGTGCACGCGGCGGAACCTATAGCATTGCTGGAATTCACCCGATCGCTAAAGCGAAAGGGAAAGACGGGATGACAACCATCCATTATCAAGATGAGGTGCTGTTTAAAGAAGGTGACCCATTCAGAGCCTTTGCTGATTGGTTTCAAACCCTCCATACCGAAACGAACGAGGAGTACCCTGACTTTCAAGGCGGAGCGATTGGATTTTTAAGCTATGACTATGCAAGATATATCGAGCATTTTAAAATGCTGTCAATCGATGATCTCAAGACACCTGACCTGTATTTCCTCGTGTTTAATGATGTCGCGGTCTTTGATCACGAAAAAGATATGCTATGGCTCATTACTCACACAGAGGGAGAGGAACCTGTGAGTGAAGCTCATCAAAGGTTGGAGGAATTGAAGCTAAGCTGGACAAGCTCTTCAGAAGAATCCGTACACTCACCTGTCAGCGTATCTTCTTCAGAATTTGTGCCAGCTGCACCTTTTACTGAAGAAACCTTCGGAGAAGCAGTAGAGAAAATTAAGCAATATATCGCAAACGGTGATGTGTTCCAAGTGAACCTATCCATCAGACAAGATGAACAGCTCCATACTCACCCGTATGATTTATACAAAACATTACGTCAGGTAAACCCATCTCCTTATATGTCTTATCTGCACACGCCAGATTTCCAGATTGTTGGTGGATCTCCTGAGCTGCTTATTAAGAAAAAAGGCATTCAACTAGAAACAAGACCGATTGCTGGCACAAGGTCACGAGGCAAGGACGACGCTGAGGATCAAGCGCTGGCAAAAGAACTCATTGAAAATGAAAAAGAACGCGCGGAGCATGTGATGCTCGTTGATCTTGAGCGGAATGACCTTGGTCGCGTGTCCACTTACGGCTCCGTACAGGTGAACGAGTTTATGGCGATTGAGAAATATTCACACGTGATGCACATTGTATCCAATGTACAAGGGGAGCTGCGTGCTGAATGTGATGCAGTAGATGTCATGCATGCTGTATTCCCAGGCGGAACGATCACAGGTGCTCCAAAAGTGAGAACGATGGAAATCATAGAAGAACTTGAGCCAACAAGACGTGGGCTTTATACTGGATCTATAGGCTGGTTTGGATTCAATCAAGATATGCACTTTAATATCGTCATTCGTACTGCGTACTGTACAGAGGGCAAAGCCTTTATGCAGTCAGGTGCCGGTATTGTGATTGATTCTGTACCAAAGCACGAATATAAAGAATCCATTAAAAAAGCCTATGCAGTAAAAAAAGCATTACAGTTGAGCAAAGAAGAGACTATTTTGAGTTAGAGGTGAGCAGAGTATGATATTAATGATTGATAATTATGATTCATTTACGTACAACCTGGTCCAGTATTTAGGTGAGCTTGGAGAAGAATTGATTGTGAAACGGAATGATCAAGTAACAATTCAAGAAATCGAACAGCTCAAGCCAGACTTTCTGATGATTTCTCCAGGACCATGCAGTCCTGATGAAGCGGGAATTAGTATGGAGGCGATCAAGCATTTTGCCGGAAAAATACCGATCTTCGGTGTGTGTTTAGGTCATCAATCCATCGCACAAGTCTTTGGCGGAGATGTGATTCGCGCAGAGCGGTTAATGCATGGTAAAACGTCAGAGATCGAACATGACGGCAAAGGTGTCTTCACTGGACTCCAAAATCCGCTCGTCGCAACGAGATATCATTCATTAATTGTTAAAAACGAGACGCTGCCGGAGTGCTTTGCCGCAACAGCTAGCACGAAGGAAGGCGAGCTCATGGCCATTCGCCATAAAGAACTGCCAATTGAAAGTGTTCAGTTCCATCCTGAATCGATTATGACTTCCTTCGGAAAAGAAATGCTCAAGAATTTCATTGAAACCTATCGTAAAGAGGGGCATGAAGTAAACGCATGATCATTTATCTGAACGGTCAGTATATAGAGGAGAAAGACGCGACTCTTTCTCCTTTTGATCATGGATTTCTATATGGCATCGGTGTATTCGAAACATTTACCAGCCTGTCAGGACAAGTCTTCCTGTTAGATTGGCATCTTGAAAGGCTCAATCAATCGTTACGTGACCTTTGCATCGAATCCACAATAGAGAAACCATTTGTACTCGACATCATTCATACCTTACTGAATCAAAACCATATAGCCGATGGTCGTGCGAGGATTCGCTTCAATGTCTCTGCGGGCAGAGGCAATGGATTTTCTGCAGACCCTTATGAAGAGCCTGTCGTTTTTGTGATGATCTCTCCATTCCGGCCGGAGTCTCTACTAGATGAAAAGCAGGGAATCTTTCTTCAAACGAGGAGAAACACACCAGAAGGTCCAAGGCGCCTCAAGTCTCATCATTATATGAACAACCTGCTGGCTAAAAGAGAAATAGGGAACGACCCATCGATAGAAGGCATCTTTTTAACAAAAGAAGATGATGTGGCAGAAGGAATTACCTCGAATGTATTTTGGCGAAAAGAAGATGTGATCTATACACCGTCACTTGATACAGGTATCTTAAGTGGGGTAACCCGTCGATATTGTATAGAAACGCTTCACGCGCTGGGGGTCTCGCTGGTAGAAGGACGGTACCCAGTCTCACATCTGCTCTCAGCTGATGAAGCATGGATGACCAATTCTGTTCAGGGGATTGTGCCTTTCAGGCGTATAGGAGAAATCGTCTTGCCCAAAAATAACCGAACGATCTCAACAAAGTTGAGAACGCAATATACAAAAGAACGTCAAGAACATAAAGAGTAGGTGGACACAATGACACAACAAGTGATAAAACAGCCTAAAATCATACAAGCCAAGGGCCACACCCTTAGTTATGAAGAAAAGACATTGGTCATGGGCATTTTAAATGTCACACCTGACTCTTTTTCAGATGGAGGAAAGTTTAATCAAATGGATAAAGCGCTGGCTCATGCAGCGCAGCTGATGGAAGATGGAGCGCATATTATCGATATTGGCGGAGAATCGACTCGGCCGGGAGCGGCACTTGTCTCAGAGCAAGAGGAGCTTTCAAGAGTGATACCTGTGATTGAGAAGATCACAAAAGAATTGGATGTGCCTATTTCCATTGATACGTATAAAGCTCATGTCGCAGATGAGGCGGTGAAAGCTGGAGCCTCCATCATTAATGATGTATGGGGAGCAAAAGCGGATCCTCAAATGGCACATGTAGCAGCGAAGCACAATGTTCCGATCATCTTAATGCACAATCGACTAGAGCGAAACTACACACATCTGATTCCAGATATGATTGCAGATTTGAAAGAAAGTGTTCAAATTGTCAAACAAGCGGGTGTCCGTGATGACATGATTATATTAGATCCAGGTGTAGGATTTGCAAAAAATAAAACAGACAACCTGATGGTGATGAATGAACTTGAACATTTTTGCCATCTCGGCTATCCACTGCTCCTTGCTACATCTCGAAAACGATTCATCGGCGCTGTCTTAGACCTGCCGCCTGAAGAACGTACAGAAGGAACGGGTGCCACGGTCTGCCTAGGGATTCAAAAGGGCAGTGCGATGGTCCGTGTGCATGATGTGAAAGAAGTTGCAAGAATGGCAAAAATGATGGATGCCATGCTGAATAAGGGAGGCGCTTATCATCGATAAAGTATATGTAAACGGAATGGAATTTTATGGATATCACGGAGTGTTTGCAGAAGAGAATAAATTAGGACAGCGATTCCGTGTGGACTTAACAGCTTCACTTGATTTAAGCAAAGCAGGACAAACGGATGACCTAAACGAGACTATCAACTACGCAGAGCTCTACCAAATCTGCAAAAGCATTGTAGAAGGGGAGCCGGTTAACCTTGTTGAAACGCTGACAGAAAGAATTGCAAACCAAGTGTTAAAGCACTTTCCGACAGTTCAGGAATGTACAGTGAAGGTGATCAAGCCAGACCCGCCAATTCCAGGACACTATCAGTCCGTTGCAATTGAAATGACGAGATCACGCACATGAACAATACAGCATATATCGCTTTAGGTTCAAACATAGGTAAAAAGGAAACTTATTTAAAAGAAGCAGTCAAAAAACTGCACGAACACCCAGATGTTCAAGTGGAGTCAATCTCATCTATATATGAAACAACACCCATAGGCTACGAGGACCAAGATGACTTTTTGAATATGGCCGTGAAGATTTCCACCTCGCTCCGTCCAGAGGAACTGCTGGCACTTACTCAGAAAATCGAACAAGAGTTAGGCAGAACAAGAGAAGTGAGATGGGGCCCGCGAACGGCTGACCTTGACATTTTACTTTATAATCGTGAAAATATTGAAACAGAACAACTTGTAGTGCCGCATCCTAGAATGTATGAACGCTTATTCGTTCTTGTTCCGATGAGTGAGATTTGCCCAGAAATCGGCGACGTACAAATAAATGCCGTAACAGACCAAGAAGGTGTTAGCATATGGAAAAAGACATGTGGGGTAGAAGAATTCGTGCATACCGAAAGCTAAAAGGGTATACTCAGGAAGGGTTCGCCAAAAGACTGGGCATCTCTGTCTCTGTCTTAGGAGAAATTGAGCGAGGCAATCGATTACCAACAAACCAAATGGTTGGTCAAATAGTAGATGCTTTAAATATAACGGTGGAAGAACTTTCACCAATACTCGAGGAAGAAAGGAGGGGGAAAGATGTTTAAAATCGGAGATATCGAGATTAAAAACAAAGTGGTGCTCGCACCAATGGCCGGTGTATGTAACTCTGCCTTCAGACTCACAGTCAAGGAGTTTGGAGCGGGCTTAGTCTGCGCTGAAATGGTCAGTGACAAAGCGATCCTGATCAATAATGCCAGAACGATGGGAATGCTATACATTGATGAACGGGAAAAGCCTTTGAGTCTCCAGATATTTGGAGGAGAAAAGGACACACTCGTAGAAGCGGCAAAGTTTGTAGATCAGCATACAACGGCGGACATTATTGATATCAACATGGGCTGTCCTGTACCGAAGATTACGAAATGTGATGCAGGAGCGAAATGGCTGCTTGATCCAAACAAAATTTATGAAATGGTCTCCGCTGTTGTAGAAGCTGTAGATAAACCTGTTACGGTAAAAATGAGAATGGGCTGGGACGAAGACCATATCTTCGCTATTGAAAATGCCCGTGCTGTTGAACGAGCAGGTGGACAAGCAGTTGCACTTCACGGCCGGACCCGCGTGCAGATGTACGAAGGAACAGCGAATTGGGATATCATTAAAGAGGTAAAACAATCTGTTTCCATTCCTGTCATCGGGAATGGCGATGTCAAAACCCCTCAAGATGCAAAACGAATGCTTGATGAAACCGGTGTGGATGCTGTGATGATCGGAAGAGCCGCACTAGGAAACCCATGGATGATTTATCGTACGGTTCATTATTTAGAAACGGGAGAATTGAAAGAAGAACCAAACGTACGTGAAAAAATGTCTGTGTGCAAACTTCACTTAGACAGACTCATTGCTCTGAAAGGCGAACACGTGGCTGTCAGAGAAATGAGAAAGCACGCAGCATGGTATTTAAAAGGTGTCCGAGGCAACGCAGACGTTAGAAATCAAATCAATCAAAGTGAAACGAGAGCTGGGCTTGTACAAGTTCTTGATGACTTTACGATCGAAGCCGAGGCAAAAGAGCTTCAAAGAATAAAAGTAGGATAAGACTATCTTTCTTTTTGTAGCTCACTGCTAGTGCATGTACTGGCAGTTTTTCTGCTTTTCTCTGCAAAATACATTATTGGAGTGATATAAATGAGTAATGAAGGGCTTAATAACGAAGAATTAAATGACCAATTCCAGGTCAGACGTGACAAAATGAATAAAATGAGAGAAGAGGGTATCGATCCATTTGGTGAACGATATGACCGTTCTCATCAATCTGCGAAAATTATTGCTGAATATGACGAGTTTTCAAAAGAAGACTTAGAAGAAAAAGCGGCTCAAGTGACAATCGCTGGCCGTATGATGACAAAGCGTGGAAAAGGGAAAGCTGGCTTTGGCCACATTCAAGATTTAGAAGGACAAATTCAAATCTATGTTCGTAAAGATAGTGTAGGAGAAGAAGCTTACGAATTATTCAAAAGCTCAGATCTAGGTGACATCATTGGTGTGACAGGAACAGTATTTAAAACGAATGTGGGAGAACTTTCAATTAAAGCGACTGGCTTTGAGGTTCTCACAAAAGCACTTCGCCCGCTTCCTGATAAATATCACGGACTAAAAGATGTGGAGCAACGCTATCGTCAGCGCTACCTTGACCTGATTGTAAACCCAGAAAGTAAGCAGACGTTCATCATGCGAAGCAAAATCATTCAATCAATGAGAAGATACTTAGATTCTAAGGGATACTTAGAAGTTGAAACACCAACAATGCATAGCATCCCTGGTGGTGCATCAGCTCGTCCTTTCATTACTCATCACAATGCACTTGATATGCCGCTTTATATGCGTATTGCGATCGAGCTGCACTTAAAACGTCTCATTGTCGGTGGTCTAGAGAAAGTATACGAGATTGGCCGCGTATTCCGTAACGAAGGTGTATCTACTCGTCATAACCCAGAGTTCACAATGATCGAGCTATACGAAGCATACGCAGACTACAAAGACATCATGAACCTGACTGAAAATCTGATTGCTCATATTGCCCAAGAGGTACTAGGAACAACAACGATTCAATATGGAGAAGATGAAATTGATCTAAAACCTGAATGGAAGAGACTGCATATGGTTGAAGCGGTTAAAGAAGCCACAGGTGTAGACTTCTGGCAGGAGATGTCTGTAGAGGAAGCAAAACAGCATGCTGCTGATCACGGTATTGAAATTACGAAAAACATGACAGTGGGTCATATTATCAATGAGTTCTTCGAGCAAAAAGTAGAAGAAACATTGGTTCAGCCTACCTTTATTTACGGACACCCAGTGGAGATTTCTCCATTAGCTAAGAAAAACCCTGAAGACCCTCGCTTCACAGATCGCTTTGAGCTATTTATCGTACGCCGTGAGCACGCAAATGCATTCACAGAGCTAAACGATCCAATCGATCAAAGAGAACGCTTTGAAGCTCAGTTAAAAGAACGTGAAGAAGGAAATGACGAAGCGCATCTAATGGATGACGATTTTGTTGAAGCGTTAGAATATGGAATGCCGCCAACAGGCGGACTAGGAATCGGTATCGACCGATTAATCATGCTATTAACAAATTCCCCATCAATCAGAGATGTACTGCTTTTCCCACAAATGAGAAACCGGTAATACATCAATAAAAGCGCCATTTGATCTGTGGCGCTTTTTATTTTTCATAAAATGAAACTTTTTTTAAAAAAACTATTGCAAGGAAAGAATCAAGGTGGTATATTATTATTCGTTGCCGCAAAACAGCAGCGAGGTTAAAAAAAGAAATTGAAAAAAATCTTGACTTTAACCGAAACGAAATGTTAAGATATTAAAGTCGCTTCTGAGCGATAACAAAAATGATCTTTGAAAACTAAACAAGACAAAACGTACCTGTTAATTCGAGTTTTTATAAAAAATCCTATGATACATCATAGGTAGTCAGTCAAGCTGACGAGGCAGGAAAGATCACATACTAAGTTCGCTACATCGTGTAGCAACGCATGTGTGATATGCATTCTGCATACCTCGGAGAGTTTGATCCTGGCTCAGGACGAACGCTGGCGGCGTGCCTAAT
>NZ_JBSPZB010000022.1:0-62085 GCF_053851875.1 Bacillus sp. A015 | reverse complement strand
TCCTGCCTCGTCAGCTTGACTGACTACCTATGATGTATCATAGGATTTTTTTATAAAAACTCGAATTAACAGGTACGTTTTGTCTTGTTTAGTTTTCAAAGATCATCTTCGCCGTTCTTAGCGGCTTTAATAATATAACATTTCGCTTCATCTTATGTCAACAACTTTTTTCAAGTTTATTTCCCGAAGCTTTTTGTGTTTGTCACTGTGTGTCAGCGACGATTAATAATATATCACGAAAATATTCTATTGGTCAACGCATTTTTAAATCTTTTTTCGAAATAGTTTTATTGTGCATGTCAAACCCTTGTCCTGCATACAATCAAGTAACAATCTTGGACAAGGCAGGAGTGTTTGAATTGAGTCGATTATATGTGTTGCCTATTAAACGGCTAAAGCAAGTTGTCATTATTCTTGTAGCAGCCCTTGCAGCTGCGACCTTTTTTTATGTACAAAAGGCACCGCCGCTGTCGGTATTTAAAACAGAACATGGGCCCCGAGCGATTTATAAAGGAGAGACCTCATCAAAACACGCCTCCCTGACTTTTAATATTGGCTGGGGAGATGAAAAGGCCATTCCTATTTTAGATGTCCTTCAAGAGTACGGTATAAAGAACGCCACTTTCTTTCTGTCTGCTTCTTGGGCTGAACGTCATCCTGATATCGTGAAACGTATTAGAGAGGACGGACACCAAATCGGCAGCCTTGGCTATGCTTATAAAAATTATAGCCAGCTTGAAGAAAGCGAAATCAAGCAGGATCTTGTCAGGGCACAAAATACCTTTCAAAAGCTTGGACTAGATGATATTCAACTATTAAGACCGCCAACCGGACAATTTAATGAAACAGTATTGAAAATTGCCACACAGTACGGCTATACCGTTGTCCATTACAGCATCAATTCACAGGATTGGCTGAATCCGGGCGTCGACCAGATTATTCAAAATGTAAATGATCGAATGAAAAGCGGAGACATCATTCTCCTTCACGCCTCGGATTCAGCGACCCAAACCGCTCAAGCCTTACCAGCTATTTTGAAACACTTAAAAGAAAAGAATTTAAAAAATGTCACGGTTGGCGAGCTTATCTCTAATACAAAAACAAAGTCAACGGAAGTTAAGTAGCTTTCGCCTTTGAAAACCGCGGCATAGCTAACAGCTGAAACGCATTACAGCTTAATAGCGGGAAAAGCATTAAATACAGCCAGTCCTCTTCATTGACTCTGAGCGCCGGGAACCACTCTAACGACGTGATGACGACCATGAGAAACATTGCGGAGATAAATGTTTTCTTAGAGGACTGCTTCTGTTTAAAATAAGCCACGATCAATGCAAACACACCGATAAAGACAGGCAGCCATACATATGGAAGAAATGATTCATTCTCCCCGAAAAACAAAAATCGCAAATAAGCTAAATCAAACAGTACAAAAACCACAAGAAACAGCTGAATGGTATTCCATAAAGAATGTGACCGGAAAATCTCAAGTGCAAACCGGTGCACAGTTATGAAGACGACGAATCCCATCTGACTAATCACACTAAAGATCATCCCCACACCAATGAACCAAAATAACACAGATGCGATCTCTAGAATTTCAAACGATACAAACAGCTTCTGATACTTCCCCCACTCCAGCGCAAAGCCTACCACGCTTGTCATGACCGCTCCAACAGCTAGCACAGAGAAGAAAAAACGAACTAAATCCCGACTTTTCATTGAATTGATCCAACCCCTATTTTTGTTATGTATAAATTCACGTGAAACATTCATATTAAAAGTAAGACATGTAACGAAAGGAGCCACAGTATGTCAAAAGGCATCTTGCGTATAATGAGCTGTTTTCTTCTTTTATCTCTAACAGCTTGTGCTCCCAAAACCCAATCCTCATCTAATATGGACTATGACGAAACGAAAAAAATGGTCGTCGATATTTTGAAGACAGATGACGGTAAAAAGGCCATTCAACAGTTATTAAATGACGAGGCAATGAATGAAGCTTTGGTAATGGATGAACAAACTGTGAAAAAAACGATAGAGAAAACATTGACTTCTGATAAAGGCAAAGAGTTCTGGAAGAAGGTCTTTGAGGATTCTAAATTTGCCGAGACTTTCGCAAAATCCATGCAGCAACAGCATGAAAGAATGTTAAAACAGTTAATGAAGGATCCTGACTATCAACAGCTGATGATGGATATTCTCAAGGATCCTGAGATGGAAAAGAAATACGGTGAACTGGTCAAAAGCAAAGAGTTCAGAAAGCATTTAGAAAAAGTCATTACAGAAACATTAAGCAGCCCTCTTTATAAGAAGAAATTCGAAGATGAGCTGAAAAAGGCAGCATCTGAAAGCAGCAGTGATTCCGGTTCACAAGACCAAGGAAGCGGCAGTTAAAAATCAGCACCCGAGTGGCATAAGATCCACTCGGGCTTTCATTATGCTTTTACTGCTAATTGTTCAATCACTCGATTGGCAATGTGTTGATACACTTCTCCTGTCGGATGACTCGCCTCATAGACAGACGGCGCAAAATCATTTTCATTCCAATCAGGCTGTTTTAAAGGAATTTGGCCAAGGACCGACACACGCAGCTCTTCAGCCAGCTTGTCCCCGCCGCCTTTTCCAAAGACATATTCTTTTTCACCAGTTTTTTTGCTTTCGTAATAGCTCATATTCTCAACGACCCCAAGCACCTCGTGATCTGTTTGCAGCGCCATTGCACCTGCTCTAGCAGCAACGAAGGCAGCCGTTGGATGGGGTGTTGTCACAATGATCTCCTTACAGCTTGGAAGCATTGTATGAATATCCAGCGCCACATCTCCCGTTCCAGGTGGAAGATCTAATAATAAGTAATCTAATTCTCCCCACTCGACTTCGTGGAAGAAGTTATTTAACATTTTACCAAGCATCGGTCCTCTCCAAATGACCGGTGCATTTTCTTCAACAAAAAAGCCCATTGAAATCACTTTGACGCCAAAGCGTTCCACAGGTATAATTTTTTCCCCTTTAACCGTTGGTCTGACGGTAATCCCCATCATATCCGGTACACTAAAGCCGTAAATATCAGCATCAATCAGTCCGACTTTTTTCCCAAGACGAGCCAGTGCTACAGCAAGGTTGACGGAAACCGTTGATTTCCCAACGCCGCCCTTTCCACTCGCAATCGCTAAGAACACAGGCGGATTTTTAGAGTTGAGCAGGTTTTCTTCCTCTTCTTGTGATGGCATAAACTTTTCAAGCGTCTCCTGAGGCAGTTCTTCAAAACGAAGTCCTACTGTGTTAGCACCCGCTGCTTTTAAGGCTTGTACGATGTCTTGCTGCAGCTTCATCTGCTCAGCAGTGCCCGTTTTGGCAATCGCCACCTTTAAGCTCACATGCTCTTTTTCAGGCTTTAGGCTGATTTCCTTGATGGCATCCAGCTCACCAAGCGGTATATGAAGGAAAGGTTCGTCCATCTTTCCAACTAGTTTTCTCACATCATCTTGTCCGATCATAGCAGAACCTCACCCTTTATTGAATTCGTTTACAATCCAAGTATATCATACATATCCTTACAATGTCTGTCCTGTTTGCCTGCGATCAAAAGGAAAAAGCCCCTTATTCAGGCGGCTCTTTTTGCTCTGTTAAATATCTCAGAATTCCTTTATAAATGGAGGCAGCAATTTGATCCTGATACTTAGGTGTTGCCAGCTGACTAGCCTCCTTCGGATTAGAGAGGAAACCGACTTCTACAAGGGCTCCTGGCTTCGTGACATTTTGCATTAAATAAATGCCATTGATCCGCTTCGCCTTTCGATCTGTGTTTTCCAGGTTATTGCGCAATTCATCTTGAATGAACTTCGCTGCCTTTTCATTCTCTTCATACTTTCCGTAAAAAAACGTTTGTGCACCGCTCCATTTGTTCGATGGAATCGCATTTAAATGGATGCTTAAATAGAGATCCGCTTCAGACTCATTGATGGCTTTCACACGGTTTCTCAAATCCTCCGCTTTCTTACGGGCATATCCCTTTGTATTCTTTGATGATAGATCAGAATCATCCTCTCGGGTCATGAGAACAAGCGCTCCCTGCTCCTGCAAATAGTCACGTATCTTCATGGACACATCCAGTGCAATCTCTTTTTCAAGCAGCTCGCCACCTACAGCCCCGCCATCTGCACCGCCATGACCCGGATCTAAATAGATGATCTTCCCACTTAGAGGCAAATTCCACGATTTCCATGAATCATCATTTAGAAATTGAAATCTGAATAAGAATAAGAGGACAATAAACCCAATTAAAAACCCTGTCCACTTCAGCTTTCTTTTCATCCCTGTCCCTCCCATACGCCATTATTTTATAGATATGGGACAAGAGCTCGAAATATGCTTAGTGCAGCCGAAGCTTGTGTCTTTTTTCTGATTCACGAAAGCCTTCCTGCCACCACATGTTTAAAAAGTCTTTGGCAAATGGATACAGACATGACGTCTTTCGCTCCATTCGGAACATATTTCCCCATGATTGCAAACAACCAGTCAACTCCTCAATCAGCTCATCATCCTCCTGGGATGACCGCTTCTTAATATTACCGAACGATTCACCGTACTTACTTAACTCACCGTATCTTCCACCGGCTAAAAAAGCTTCAATTGCGAAATCAATACAGCCGTCACTCATCATACCGGCTGGGTCATCAGCAAACGGAAACAGCTTCTTCGTGAATTTCTCCGAAGCGGCCGTCACCTTTTGAAGAGACAATGTACGCAACAGCTTCTTTTCAAGCGCGACATCTCGTTTTGTTTTCAATTGATAAAATGAAAGCACTTCTGCCATGAACTGAACTCCTTTTTTCTTTGTATTGTTCGTTGGTTTGAACAAAACATGCAGTTCAGTAAATGGAAATGGCGGTCAGTGAACGATTAGGATGGAAAATTGTGATAAAATAGACATTTACCTATAGAAGAATGATAAAGGGGCAAAATCAATGAAGAAATGGATATATATCCTGCTGCTAATAACAGTCGTCCTGTCTGCGTGCAGCAGTCAAGCCAGCGAGAAAAAGAGCGATATGAAAGGAATAGAAGACATATCCTTAAAACAACTTTCAAAACACAAAAACACGCATCTCGGTGACAATTCAGCCATTCGTGAATTTGAAATCATCGATGGGAAAGCAGGGGTAAAGGAAAATATAAAGCTTCGGCTGAAATAGCTTGTAGAAGTAAAAGGGAGTATTAATTATACAATACCCCCAAAGTTTTAATTTTTTGAAAGAGAAAAACTATTCGTCATTTAAATCTTTTTTATCTTCTTCATCAAATTCTTCAAATAAATCCATTTGCGGTTCATTTATATCTCGATAACTTTTAGCAATTTCCATCAATCGCGCTTTAATATTATCGTCAGATGTTATACATACTTTGTAAAGTGTTTCAAATCTTATAACACGATTGTTTACTTTATTTATTCCTTCAGATGAAGCTAACTTATACTTTTTTATATATTCGTTAATTTCTCTTGAACGTTCTTCTGAGAAAGTAATATCGTTGCCATTTCTATATTGATTGTATGCTTCAACAAATAACTTAAATCTCCCAAATAAACTGTCCGAATATGGTATTCCCCTTTCTATCATAGCAAATACAACACTAAACAAGGTATACAATTGAGCTTTTTTAGAAATGAAGCTCTGAGTTGATTTATCTAGAAGTTTGGTTATTATATCCATAGCCTTTTCAATTTTTTCACGCAATTTACCTTCTTCATCAAATTCATCTCGATAATCATTATAGTACTCATTAATTTTCCTATCTCCAGTTTGATCAATAATTCCTTCTTTGGCTAAAATATAAATTGAACAACAATATCTAACATCCAGCATTCTACGAGCATCAGCCGCACTAAAAACTCTACATTTTTTCCAGAAATCCAGCTGCGACAACGCCTCTGCTTGGTCTCCAAATTTACTTTCAACACTGTTCAGTTTTTCTTGCGCATTTAGGCTATAATTGGTTAAATTAAGACGATAGAACATTTGTTTTATACTATCTTTATCTACTGCTCGATCGATGTTAACAATAAAAATCTCATATTTCCAGATTTTAAGCTTTTCTTCATCTGATAATTCTGTAAAAAATTTATTCCCATAATCTAAAGCTATCTCTTTATTTAAAAGGTGCTTCTCATTTAAAGGAAAAGAATCATTTATATATTCAATGATTGATGTTATACGTTGTTGACCGTCAACTATATGTGTAATTGTTTTCCCATTATTCGGATCTATTTTTGAAGGCCAGAAAAAAACCTCGGGCATTACATATCCTAATAGTATTGTTTCAATTAGCCTTACTTTATCTTGTGGCATCCATACCTTTCGCCTTTGATAAGTCGAATCAACAACGAGTAAATCATTATTGAATTTTTCATTAATTGTATCAATTGTTTCGTAATTTCGCGTGAATAATTGAGGCATTATTTTCTCCTTTCTTTATTTCATTTAAAGACTGAACATGATATTCTTCAAAGTCCTCCCAGCTACGGTACAATCGATACGTAATTTCCGGCTGAATATATAGATCTCTACGAAGTAGCTTTTTTGACTCAGCTGCATGTGTATTCCATTCTCTCCTACAACCATCAATTTGCAATAAATTTCTTTCATTAATATAACCTCTATAAATTCCTCTTGAAATTTGCTTGTAATGATGTTTATTCACTACACTATAGGACTTCCTAAACAAATCCCAATAATTATTAAATAATTTATCAGATACAATAGCTATATCAATATCTGATATCTTTTCATCAAAACATCTAAATAATTTATTCATATTATCATTTCGAGGCGTTAAACTATAGCCAACTTTGCTACTGCCAACTATAGATATATTATGAAAACTGATTTGGAGAGTTTGGCTAACAATCGCTTTAAAATCGTCTGTTAAAGTTATGGAATCCTCTCTATTCTTCCCTATTATATTCTCAAAATACCAGTTATCAGAACGAAGTATATACTTCGAATAGATATCTTTTGCAGACATATTTTTTATATCAGACCTTATTTCATCTATAGTGTAACCCAAATGCTCTCCCCCTACACCTGCCACTAGATAAAAAACAAATTTATATTTCAACGACATTATTATTCAGATAATATTTAATTGTTTGAGCTATACCTTTAGATACTAAAAATGGAACTCCATTTCCTATTGTTTTAAACATATCTGATAAACTCATACCTTTAGGAAGTTCAAAATTTGGAGGCAATGATTGGATAGCTAATGCCTCCGCCACAGATAGCCGTCTCACTTTATAAGGATGTAAGTGAACTTCATTATTCCCATAAGCTACCGTTGGAGAATACCTCCATCTATGTAAACGTTTATATGATTTTCTACTAACATCTCCTTCGGCAATCGACTGGATCTTAGATATCCCACTTCGAGGCAGAAAGTGATCATTAGAATTCGGGTGATTTTCAACCTCATTCTTATCAAACCAGTATTTAACTGTTAAGTCTATTATACAATTTTCTGGACATTCTGTAACTATATCTGGTTGAAATATATCAGTATGAGGCCAAGCAATATTCCGCACATCAGAAAGTCTATATAAATTGTTGTTTATCCAAGGGAAGTCCATTATTTCTCCATTAGAAAACTGATTTAAATTCAACATATTTTTCCTAACACCAAAAAGGAAAATTCTTTCCCTGTCCTGAGGAACTCCAAACTCTAAAGAATTTATCAATCGCTCAGTAGTACAATATCCGCCATCTCGTAATACACTCTTAAGTTCTTCATAAAATTCTCTGTGCCTATTAGTTCTCCAAAGACCTTTAACATTTTCAAACAGAAAAAAATCTGGCTGCATATCTGTAATTAATTTAATATAGCTCATAGATAATTTACCGTTTTCCCCGTCCTTTCCTCTATTTTTTCCACCAACAGAAAAATCCGGACAAGGCGGTCCTCCAACAAAGCCTACTAAATGACTCTCCTTACGTGCTAATTTAATCTTATCTAGTAAATATTTTTTTTCCTTCCCAAAATATTCATTTATGTCATAGTTTTTATAACCAAACTTCGGTTTTTTTAAATTCATTTTTTCTCTTGAATAAGAATATGCTAACAGAAAAGATGAGGAAATTTCATTTACTAGGTCAATTCGAAAACCGGCACTTTCAAATCCCAAATCTAGAAAACCACTACCTGAAAAAAATGAGAAAATAGATATCTGCTTTTGCATTAGATCTCCTTACCTTATTATCTAATCTTGTTAAAAATAATATATAAGATTTCATTAATACTTAATTAATCACTTGAAAGAGTAATACTCTATCTCATGAAATTTTATCACAGGGAATACTTATATACGTCAAAAAAACAAATTAAAATAATTAGTATTTATATCAGAAAAAGCACCAGCATTCAGCTGGTGCTTTTTTAAAAATATATGAAACAGATTTGTTAATTGATTAACGTTTCGAGAACTGAGGAGCTCTACGTGCGCCTTTAAGACCGTATTTCTTACGCTCTTTCATACGAGGGTCACGAGTAAGAAGTCCAGCACGTTTAAGTGATGTACGGTACTCAGGATCTACTTCTAGAAGAGCACGAGAGATACCGTGACGAATTGCTCCAGCTTGACCAGAGAATCCACCACCGTGAACATTTACAAGAACATCGTAGCTGTTAGCTGTTTCTGTGATGTTCAAAGGCTGTTTCACGTCTTCGATTAAAGCAGCGAATGGAATGTATTCAGTAATTTCACGATTATTAACGACGATACGGCCTTCACCTGGAACTAAGCGAACGCGCGCTACAGAACTTTTACGACGACCTGTACCGTAATATTGAACCTGTGCCAAATTGTTAACCTCCCTTATAATTAACCGCGAAGTTCGTAAACTTCAGGTTGTTGTGCTTGATGTGGATGCTCAGAACCACGGTACACATTTAATTTTTTGAACATTTGACGACCTAATGAACCCTTTGGAAGCATACCTTTGATAGCAAGCTCCAACATTTTTTCAGGGTAGTTTGTACGCATCTCAAGAGCAGTTCTTTGTTTCAAACCACCTGGGTGCATTGTGTGACGGTAGTAAATTTTGTCCGTCAATTTCTTACCAGTTAATTCGATTTTCTCAGCATTGATGATGATGACGTGATCACCTGTATCAACGTGTGGTGTATAAGTTGGTTTGTGCTTACCGCGCAAAAGTGATGCTACTTCAGTAGAAAGACGACCTAGAGTCTTGCCTGCCGCATCAACAACTAGCCATTTGCGCTCAATTGTGCTTGCGTTCGCCATTGGTGTTGTACGCATGAGTTTCCCTCCTAAATAAATCAATGATTTTTCCTTGAATCAAATGCTACGTTCTATTTCAAAACACAATAAGTTTCCGGGGCTTATTTGTGGGGTTGAAATACATACCATATGATATCTTATAACTTTCTGCTTCCTGTGTCAAGAACATGTTACACCTGGTTTAGTTGTCATAGAAAACTTCCCATAAATACAGTCCGTGACTAGGCGCAGTCTTACCTGCCGCTTCGCGATTTCGGGCGGCAAGCATGGCTTTTATCTCCTCAGGGTGAAATTTACCAGATCCGATTTCAAGTAACGTTCCAGCGATAATCCGCACCATGTTGTATAAAAAACCATTTCCTCTCACACGCATTTCAAGCCCGTCTGAGACGTTTTTCCACTCGAGGGTGTAAATATCCCTCACCTTGTCCTGAACCTCCGTATTGGCCGCGCAAAAGCTCGTGAAGTCATGTTTGCCAATCAGGTGCCCAGCTGCTTCTTTCATTTTTTCGACATCCAGCCGGTAAGGATAGTGGCAGGCGTATTGTCTCGTGAACACATTTTGATGCGTTTCAGTTGAGACCTTATAACGGTACTCCTTTGAAACAACACTAAATCTTGCATGAAACGACTCATCCACTTTCTCAGCCTTTAGAACACGGATATCATCAGGCAGCAAGCTGTTGAGGGCAAAAGGCCACCTCTCCATCGGGATCGCGAGCGGGGTGTCAAAATGGATGACCTGTCCCTTTGCATGGACACCGCTGTCTGTACGGCCGGAAGCCACAATCGGAAGCAGTTCATCCTGTTTATGCATTCTTGCAAGAGCTGACTCAATCTCCGTCTGAACGGTTCGCTGCCCAGGCTGCACTTGATAGCCTTTAAAATGTGTTCCATCGTATGATACGGTACATTTTACCTTCATCTAGGAATCACCTAATTTCTCAAAAGTACAAGAAGTGCCGTTAACAAGATGAATAGAAGCAGCGTAAATGTATCTTTCATGCCCCAGACAAGCTGCCGGTATTTCGTCCGCCCTTCTCCCCCGCGGTAGCCTCTCGCTTCCATGGCGGTCGCAAGTTCCTCCGCACGCTTAAACGCACTGACGAAAAGCGGCACAAGCAAAGGAACGACCGCTTTCAAACGATCCTTTAGGGGCCCGCTTGTAAAATCAACACCTCTTGCCATTTGTGCCTTCATGATTTTGTCTGTCTCTTCTAGTAAAGTCGGAATAAATCGAAGAGAGATGGACATCATGAGGGCAAGCTCATGAACAGGCAGTTTGATTTTACGGAACGGATGCAGCAGCTTCTCCATACCGTCCGTCACTTCTATTGGCGTTGTGGTTAACGTAAGAAGTGTCGTCATCATAATAAGATACACAAAACGCAGTGAAATGAAGATCCCCTGCTTTAAACCCTCTTCATAAATATTCAGAAAACCAAAGTGAAATAGCAAGGAGCCATCCTTTGTCATGAAAATATGCAGAATAAAGGTAAACAGGACAATCCATAGGATCGGCTTCATTCCCTTGAGAATAAAGTAAAGCGGCACCTGTGAAACCATCACCACAAGGATCGTAAATACACCTAAAAGCCCGTAAGTGATGTAGTTATTAGCAAAAAAGACAATAAAAACGAAAAAGAAGATTGATAACAGCTTTGTCCTTGGATCAAGACGATGGACAAAGGATGAACCTGGCACATATTTGCCGATAATCATACTATCCATCATGATGTCGTGTCCTCCTGATAAAGAGCTGTTAAGGCTTCTGCCATTTCATCCATGGTCAGAAGCGGCCTTGGAAACGTGATGCCCAGCTTTTCTTCTACAGCCTGCTGGAATTTAATCGTTTCTGGGAGGTCGAGACCAAAAGAAGACATGTCTGTACGATTGGCAAACAATTCTCTCGGCGTACCTGTCGCCTTCACTGTCCCTTTATGCATCACAATCATTTGATCCGCATAATGGGCTGCATCCTCCATACTGTGTGTAACCAGGATCGTGGTGAGATTAGCTTTTTGATGAAGCTCATAAAACATGTCCATGATTTCTTTCCGCCCGCGTGGATCTAACCCTGCAGTCGGCTCATCAAGTACAAGCACTTCTGGCTCCATCGCTAGAACACCTGCAATCGCCACACGTCTCATTTGACCGCCGCTTAATTCAAAGGGTGATCGAGATAATAAGGATTCAGAAAGGCCTACAAGCTTCAGCATCTCCTTCGCCTTCGCTTCTGCCTTCTCCTGAGGAACGCCGAAATTCATCGGACCAAAGCAGATATCCTTAAGGATGGTTTCCTCAAAGAGCTGATGCTCAGGAAACTGAAACACAATGCCTACTTTTTTCCGGAGGGATTTCAAATCCTTCTGCTTTTTGTTGGCTTGTAAGACTGTATCTCCAAGCGCAATGCTCCCTTTTGTCGGTTTGAGTAATCCATTTAAGTGCTGCAGCAATGTGGATTTGCCAGAGCCCGTATGACCAATGACAGCGACATAGCTGCCTTCTTTGATGGTAGCATTGACATCATACAAAGCGAGACGCTCAAACGGCGTTTTCATTTGATAACGATGCTCTAATTCTTTGATCGTAATGTCCATAGCTCTTTCACCAATCCTTCTTGTGTCAAATGGGCATTTGCAAGTGGCACACCTTGCTGCTTCAATTGCTTGCTTAACCGGTAGGAAAATGGCAGATCAAGTCCAATCTGAACCAGCTGTTCATCTAGTTCAAATACTTCTTCTGGTGTTCCCTCGGCAAATTTCTTCCCACCATTCAGCACAATGACGCGATCTGCCTTCGCAGCCTCGTCTAAATCATGTGTGATGGAAATGACCGTAACCGTTCCTTGTTCCTTCAGCAGTCTGACAGTCTCTAAGACTTCTTCTCGGCCAATCGGATCAAGCATTGATGTTGCTTCATCCAAGATCATGATGTCAGGGCTTGCGGCAAGCACACCTGCAATGGCTACTCTCTGCTTTTGCCCGCCTGATAGATGGTGCGGCTCTTGATCAAGAAACTCCTGCATATTGACCTGTTTAACAGCCCAATCTACACGTTCTATCATCAATTCCCGCTCAACCCCGTTATTTTCTAAACCAAAAGCCACATCATCACGAACTGTCGAGCCAACGAATTGGTTATCTGGGTTTTGAAAGACCATTCCAACCTTTTTACGAATATCCCAAACACTCTCTTCTTTGAGCTCAATCTCACCAACCTTGACCGTCCCAGTATCCGGTAAAATGAGCCCATTCAGCACACGGGCAAGTGTGGATTTACCTGAACCGTTATGACCAACAATGGCGAGCCATTCATTTTGATTCACATGCAATGACACTTGATCTAAAGCGGGCTTGTCCGCATCTTTGTGATAACGAAATACAATGTCCTTTACGTCAATTAATGTCTTCCCCATCTCTACCGGACCTCCTCTCAGCTCAATCTCTTCTTTGCTTATTACTAAAAAGCCGTAGTATCTAAAAAAGGGCATAGATCCAGTTATGAACTGTCCCGCCCTTTCTTAGATACACGCTATATGATTAAACTAATTCAATGACAGCCATTGGTGCGCCATCGCCGCGACGAGGTCCAAGCTTCATGATACGAGTGTATCCACCTTGGCGATCTTCGTAGCGAGTTGCAACGTCAGCGAACAATTTTTGAAGTGCATCTTGGTTTGTTTCAGCGTTAGCTACTTCGTTACGAATGTAAGCTGCAGCTTGACGGCGAGCATGAAGATCTCCGCGTTTGCCAAGAGTGATCATTTTTTCAACTACAGAGCGAAGTTCTTTCGCACGTGTTTCAGTTGTTTCGATGCGTTCGTTAATGATCAAATCAGTCGTTAGGTCACGAAGCATTGCTTTACGTTGTGCACTAGTGCGTCCTAGCTTTCTGTATGCCATGTGATGTCCCCTCCTTAATTAGAGATGCTGTATGAATAAAAAACACACGAAAATCCTAGTTCACAATGAAACTAGTCAATCGTCTTTACGAAGACCCAGTCCAAGTTCTTCTAGTTTCGCTTTCACTTCTTCAAGAGATTTACGTCCAAGGTTACGAACTTTCATCATATCCTCTTCTGTCTTGTTAGCAAGCTCTTGAACAGTGTTAATACCCGCACGCTTCAAACAGTTGTAAGAACGAACAGAAAGATCAAGCTCTTCAATTGTCATTTCAAGCACTTTTTCTTTTTGGTCTTCTTCTTTCTCAACCATAATTTCTGCATGCTGAGCTTCGTCAGTTAACCCAACGAAAATATTAAGGTGTTCAGTTAAAATCTTAGAACCTAGAGCGATCGCTTCTTTCGGTCCTGTGCTTCCATCAGTCCATACATCTAGTGTTAGTTTATCATAGTTTGTGATTTGCCCAACACGGGTGTTCTCCACTTGATAAGTCACACGAGATACAGGTGTATAGATTGAGTCGATCGGAATCACACCGATTGGCTGATCGTCTCTTTTGTTTGCATCAGCAGGATTATATCCGCGACCTCTTTGTGCAGTTAAGCGAACACGGAAGCTCGCATTCTTGCCAAGAGTTGCGATGTGAAGATCTGGATTTAAGATTTCAATATCGCTGTCGTGTGTAATATCAGCAGCTGTTACAGTACCTTCATCTTGTACATCAATTTCAAGCGTCTTCTCTTCTTCAGAGTAGATTTTGAGTGCAAGCTTTTTAATGTTTAAGATAATCGTTGTAACATCTTCAACCACGCCTTCGATCGTTGAGAATTCGTGTAAGACACCATCTATCTGGATCGATGTTACAGCCGCACCAGGAAGTGAGGATAAAAGGATACGACGAAGGGAGTTCCCTAAAGTGGTACCATATCCACGCTCAAGTGGCTCTACGACAAACTTGCCATACTTGGCATCGTCGCTGATTTCAACCGTTTCGATTTTTGGTTTTTCAATTTCGATCATCTAATAAAACCCTCCTTCAAAACGTCGAAACCTCGAATAGAATCATATGAGATTCCATCCGAAATTCCTCATTGTTTAGTCCCGTATGTGCTCAGGCAACGAGTCGTGTATTCGTCTCATAAATCACTGTATCATAACCCATTATTGACAGGGACACAAAATCTATACAAACAAATTACACGCGGCGACGTTTTGGTGGACGGCATCCGTTATGAGGAACTGGAGTTACGTCTCTGATTGCAGTAACTTCAAGACCTGCAGCTTGAAGCGCACGAATTGCAGCTTCACGACCAGAACCAGGACCTTTAACAGTTACTTCAAGTGTTTTAAGACCATGTTCGATAGAACCTTTAGCAGCAGTTTCAGCAGCCATTTGAGCAGCGAAAGGAGTAGATTTACGAGAACCTCTGAATCCTAATGCACCAGCACTTGACCAAGAAATTGCGTTACCATGAACATCAGTAATCGTTACAATCGTGTTGTTGAAAGTGGAACGGATATGAGCAATTCCAGCTTCAATATTCTTTTTCACGCGACGTTTACGCGTATTTGATTTACGAGCAGCAGCCATTCTTTAACTACCTCCTTTACTTATTTTTTCTTGTTAGCTACAGTACGACGCGGACCTTTACGAGTGCGCGCGTTGTTTTTTGTGTTTTGTCCACGAACAGGAAGTCCTCTGCGATGACGGATTCCGCGGTAGCTTCCGATTTCAATTAGACGCTTAATGTTAAGTGAAACTTCACGACGAAGGTCACCTTCTACTTTAAGTTTGTCAATGATATCACGGATTTTACCAAGTTCGTCTTCAGTTAGATCGCGAACGCGAGTGTCTTCAGAAACACCTGCTTCTTTAAGGACTTGTTGAGCAGTCGTACGACCAATTCCAAAAACATATGTTAAAGAAATGACAACACGCTTATCACGTGGAATATCTACACCAGCAATACGAGCCATGATTTGGGCACCTCCTTGTTATTAGCCTTGTTTTTGTTTATGTTTTGGGTTTTCACAGATCACCATTACTTTTCCTTTTCTGCGAATCACTTTACATTTTTCACAGATAGGTTTAACAGATGGTCTCACTTTCATGTGTTTCCAACCTCCTTCTTCCGGAGTTGCTTTATTTGTAACGGTACGTAATTCTACCACGAGTTAAGTCATATGGAGATAATTCTACCGTAACTTTGTCTCCAGGTAAAATGCGAATGAAGTGCATACGGATTTTTCCTGATACATGAGCCAAAACTGTATGACCATTCTCTAGTTCAACTTTGAACATTGCATTTGGCAAAGTTTCAACTACAGTACCTTCCACTTCAATTACATCGTCTTTCGCCATTCAAGTGTTCTCCCTTCTTCAAATCAGTAACTTGCTCTCTGATAAATGTCCAAATGAGATCAACTCAATTGTCCATCTATCACCCGACCTGTTTTGAATATACTGTTCTGAACTTCCGGAGATACGCAATCATAAAAGGTTAAATGATTGATATTTTTTTCTTAGGAGAATGAAATTTACGCTTTTTCTCCGTCTGCGATTAGTACATGGCAGCCATCGAACTTGTCGATGACAGCTGTATACTGATCTTGTTCTTTCCTTGGACTATACAGACAACCTGCCCGATTTGGGCCTGAAAGGCTTCAGTGAAGACCTAAATCTTAGTCAGTATATCAAAACCTGTATCTGTAATCGCAATCGTATGCTCAAAGTGAGCACACTTTTTCCCATCAACCGTTACAACCGTCCAGTTATCAGCCAGTGTTTTCACATATCGGCTGCCTGCGTTCACCATCGGTTCGATGGCCAACACCATTCCAGGTTTTAGCCGTGGGCCTTTGTTGGGCGGACCATAATGAGGAATTTGAGGGTCCTCATGAAGATCCTGTCCGACCCCATGTCCAACATATTCTCTAACAACTGAGAAATTCTCACCTTCAACATACGTTTGTATGGCATGGGAAATGTTCGACAGACGTTCACCTGGCTTTGCTTCCTGTAAGCCTTTATATAGAGATTCCTCTGTGACTTCCAGTAGTTTGCGGTCTTCATCACTGATTACCCCAACTGGATAAGTCCAAGCAGAGTCACCATGATAGCCATTTAACTTTGCGCCGATATCGATACTAATGATGTCTCCATCACGTAAAACCCGTTTACCAGGAATACCGTGAACGAGTTCTTCATTCACCGAAACGCAAATGCTCCCGCGAAAACCATTATACCCTTTAAAAGATGGGATTGCACCCTGCTTTGTAATAAAACGTTCGGCAATTTGATCCAATTCTTTTGTCGAAATACCTGGTTTTATGTGTTTCTTCAGCTCTTCATGAGTCAGTGCGACAATGCGTCCAGCTTCTCTCATAATATCAAGCTCGCGAGGAGTTTTACAGATAATCATTTATTTAATCCCCCAAGCAGTTCCTTGATATCTGCGTATACATCGTTAATGTGCTTCGCACCATCAATGTTTACAAGATATCCTTTTTCTGAATAGAAGTTCAGTAAAGGTTCAGTCTGCTTTAAGTTTACTTCAAGTCTAGTCGAAACGGTTTCTGCATTATCATCTGCACGTTGATAAAGCTCGCCTCCACACTTGTCGCAAACATTTTCTTTCGCAGGCGGATTGAATACTAAATGATATGTTGCTCCGCAATTTTTGCAAATTCTTCGGCCAGTCAGACGCTCCATCAAAGCATCTTTATCGACTTTTATATTAATGACATAATCAATCGTTCTGCCAAGGTCCTTTAGAATTTCTTCTAAAGCTTCAGCCTGAGCGACTGTTCGCGGAAATCCGTCCAGAAGAAAACCTTGCTCACAATCATTCTTGCCAAGTCTTTCTCTAACAATACCGATTGTGACCTCATCAGGAACAAGCTCTCCTTTATCGATAAAGGATTTTGCTTCGAGCCCAAGTTGTGTCTCCTCTTTCATAGCAGCGCGGAACATATCTCCTGTTGAGATATGAGGAATCCCATAATCATCAACAATTCGTTCTGCCTGAGTGCCTTTACCAGCACCCGGAAGCCCCATTAAGACTAAGTTCATTTCGGATTTCCCCTTCCTTACTTAGAGAGGTTGGGCAGGAGCCCAGCCCTCTGTTTTATTTCATAAATCCACGGTAGTTTCGTTTCACTAGTTGGCTTTCAAGCTGTTTCATTGTTTCAAGTGCAACACCTACAACAATGAGAAGACTTGTGCCGCCAATTTGTGCAGCGGAAGGTAATCCAGCGAATTGAATGAAAAAGATAGGAAGTATTGAAATCACGGCTAAGAAAATGGCGCCCACAAACGTGAGTCGGTACAAAATGCTCGTAATTCTATCTTGAGTCATTTTCCCTGGACGAACTCCCGGGATATAGCCACCCTGCTTTTGCAGATTTTCAGCCATTTGTTCAGGATTGACTTGGACAAAGGCATAAAAATATGTGAAAGCAACAATCAGTGCTACATAAATCGTCATACCGATTGGCTTAGTATAGTCAAAGTTGTTGGTTATCCAAGTTGTGACATTATTAGTTCCGAAGAACGATGCGACCGTCTGCGGAGTAATAATGAAAGAAACGGCAAAGATGACCGGAATCACCCCTGCTGGATTCACTTTTAATGGAAGATGCGTTGCTTGACTAGCAGACATTTGTGCACGGCCGGTTCCTTTTGAATATTGAATTGCAATCTTTCTCACTGCCATTTGAATGTAAATAACACCAATAACAATGATAAGAACGGCAATAACAATAAGGGCAATTTTAAGGATTTGCATGAACAGCTGTCCATCTCCACCTACAAACTGCTGAGCGTACACTTGTTTTAATGTTTGAGGGATACCTGCGATGATACCGGAAAAGATAATAATCGATATACCGTTACCAACACCGTGAGCAGTAATCTGCTCACCCAGCCACATTAAAAATGCTGTTCCCGCAGTGAGTACGACCGCAATTAAGAGATACGTTGACACACCAGGGTTTTCAATCAGCATGCCTCCTGCCATATTGTTGAATCCATATGACATTCCTAATGCCTGGATAAATCCTAGAACAATTGTAAAATACCTTGTGAATTGTGCTAATTTTCGTCGGCCAACCTCTCCTTGCTTTGACCACTCAGTAAACTTCGGAACAACATCCATCTGCAAGAGCTGGATGATGATCGAAGCAGTGATATACGGCATAATCCCCATTGCAAGAATGGAGAATTGGAAAAGTGCCCCGCCCCCAAATGTATTGAGGATCCCGAAAACACTCATTTGATCCTGTGCCTGGAGAACTTCGGCGTTCACATTAGGCACAGGGATGAAAGCACCTATACGAAAGACGACTAACATTAAAAGTGTGAATATAATCTTATTCCGTATATCTTTCACGCGCATAAAATTGGAGATTGTCTTAAACAAGTTAGATCACCTCGGCTGTACCGCCAGCAGCTTCAATCGCTTCTTTCGCAGAAGCAGAGAATTTATTGGCTTTTACAGTTAATTTTTTTTCTAATTTACCGTTGCCAAGAATTTTTACTCCTGCTTTTAACTTGCTTAATGCACCAGTCTCTAGAAGAAGTTCAGGAGTGACTTCCATTCCTTCGTCAAAACTGTTTAATCTGTCTAAGTTGATTACCGCATAATCTTTACGGTTGATGTTTGTAAAACCACGTTTTGGAAGGCGTTGGAATAAAGGCATTTGTCCACCTTCGAATCCAGGGCGTACACCGCCGCCAGAACGAGCGTTTTGACCTTTATGACCTTTACCAGAAGTTTTACCGTTACCTGATCCAATTCCACGACCAACACGGTTGCGTACTTTACGTGAACCTTCTGAAGGCTTCAATTCATGAAGTTTCATTTGGGCACCTCCTTATCGATTAAAAATGTTTTATTGTTCTTTAACAGAAACTAAATGAGACACCTTGTTAATCATGCCGCGGATCGCTGCATTGTCTTCATGTACGACTGTTTGGTTTGTTTTCTTTAGACCAAGAGTACGAACAGTGACACGCTGATCTTCAGGGCGACCGATTACACTGCGTTTGAGGGTAATTTCTAATTTATTTGCCATTATTGTTCCCTCCTTATCCTAACAGGTCTTCTACAGATTTTCCACGAAGCTTCGCTACATCTTCAGCACGTTTAAGTTCACTTAAACCTTGAAGTGTTGCGCGGATCATGTTGATCGGTGTATTAGAACCTAGAGATTTAGAAAGGATATCAGCTAGACCAGCAAGCTCAAGTACCGCACGCACTGGGCCTCCAGCGATAACTCCTGTACCTTCTGAAGCAGGCTTCAATAGAACGTTTCCTGCACCGAATCGACCGATAATTTCATGTGGAATTGTAGTTCCAACCATTGGTACTTCAATTAAATTCTTTTTCGCATCTTCAACAGCTTTGCGGATTGCTTCTGGTACTTCTTGCGCTTTACCAGTACCGAAACCAACATGACCGTTTTTGTCACCGACAACAACTAAAGCTGCAAAACGGAAACGACGTCCACCTTTAACAACTTTCGCTACGCGGTTAACCGTAACTAAGCGTTCTTCTAACTCTAATTTGCTTGGGTCAATACGACTCATTCGGATGTGTCCCTCCTTCTTTTATTAAAATTTAAGTCCAGCCTCACGAGCAGCTTCAGCTAGAGCTTTTACACGTCCATGATATAAGTATCCTCCGCGGTCAAATACCACGTTAGAGATTCCTTTTTCAACAGCACGTTTTGCAACAACTTCGCCAACTTTAGTAGCAGCTGCAGTGTCAGAACTATTCTCGACCTTTAACTCTTTATCAAGAGTAGAAGCACTTACAAGTGTTACACCGTTAACATCATCAATTACTTGAGCGTAGATATTCTTGTTAGAACGGAAAACGTTAAGGCGAGGTCTTTCAGCAGTACCTGAAAGTTTCGCACGAACACGAGCATGTCTTTTAAGACGAGTAGCGTTTTTGCTAGTTTTCGTAATCATCCGAGTCACTCCTTTCTTCACTTTAAGCGATCTTACTTACCAGTTTTTCCTTCTTTACGGCGAACGAATTCACCTTCGTAACGAATTCCTTTACCTTTGTAAGGCTCTGGAGAACGGACAGCGCGGATGTTAGAAGCAAGAGCTCCTACACGCTCTTTATCGATACCTTTAACGATTACTTTCGTTTGAGATGGAACTTCGACTTCAACTCCAGCCTCAGGAACGATTTCAACTGGATGAGAGTATCCAACGTTAAGAACAAGTTTGTTTCCAGATTTAGCTGCACGGTAACCGACACCGATAAGTTCTAAACCTCTTTCGAAACCTTTAGATACACCTTCAACCATGTTTGCAAGCAAGCTACGTGTTGTACCATGTAATGCACGGTGTTCTTTATGTTCAGACGGACGGCTTACAGTTAAGACGTTGTCCTCAATTTTAATTTCCATATCAGGGTGAAACGTACGAGTTAGTTCACCTTTTGGTCCCTTTACTGTCACTGTGTTATCGTTGTTTGTCACAGTTACTCCTGAAGGGATCTCAAGTAGTTTTTTACCTATGCGAGACATACCAAGCACCTCCATTCATCTTAAGCTTTTTTTACCATACGTAAGCAAGTACTTCTCCACCAGCTTGTTTAGCACGGGCTTCTTTGTCCGATAAAACACCTTGTGATGTAGAAATAATTGCGATTCCAAGTCCGTTAAGTACACGTGGTACTTCATTTGATTTCGCATATACGCGTAAACCAGGTTTACTGATTCTTTTAAGACCAGTGATAACACGCTCGTTGTTTTGGCCGTATTTAAGGAACAAACGGATAATTCCTTGTTTGCTGTCTTCGACGTATTCAACGTCACGGATAAAACCTTCACGCTTTAAAATTTCAGCAATTTCTCTTTTGATTTTTGAAGCCGGTACTTCTAGCTTCTCATGACGTACCATGTTCGCATTGCGAATACGAGTCAGCAAATCTGCAATCGGATCTGTCATAACCATTATTTAATAACCTCCTTCCCATTTATGGGGATTACCAGCTGGCTTTTTTAACGCCAGGAATTTGTCCTTTATATGCAAGTTCGCGGAAACAAATACGGCAAAGTTTAAACTTACGAATAACTGAATGTGGACGTCCACAACGTTCGCAGCGCGTATACTCTTGAACTTTAAACTTTTGTTTGCGTTGTTGTTTCGCAATCATAGACTTTTTAGCCACGATTTCGCCTCCCTTTCATTGATTATTTCTGGAACGGCATACCTACTTGAGTTAATAACTCACGTGCTTCTTCGTCCGTATTGGCAGTAGTAACGATAACGATATCCATACCGCGGACCTTTGTTACTTTATCGTAATCAATTTCTGGGAAGATTAACTGTTCTTTAATACCAAGCGTGTAGTTTCCACGTCCGTCGAAAGATTTCTTAGAAATCCCACGGAAGTCACGTACACGTGGTAAAGATACAGAAATAAGTTTATCAAGGAAATCATACATGCGCTCTCCGCGAAGTGTTACTTTCGCACCGATTGGCATTCCTTCACGTAGACGGAATCCAGCAATAGACTTCTTCGCACGAGTAACGACAGGTTTTTGACCAGCGATAAACGTTAATTCTTCAACAGCAGCATCGATTGCTTTAGCGTTTTGAACTGCGTCACCAACACCCATGTTGATCACGATTTTTTCGATTTTTGGCACTTGCATTACTGAAGTGTATTCAAACTTAGAAACTAATGCAGGTGTAATTTCTTTTACATACTTTTCTTTAAGGCGGTTCATGAGAAAGACCTCCCTTCCTTATTTACTATTTATCTAGAACTTGCCCAGACTTTTTCGCTACACGGACTTTCTTTCCGTCCTCAACTTTATACCCAACACGTGTCACTTCACCCGTTTTAGGATCAAGCGGCATTACGTTTGATACGTGAATCGACGCTTCCTGTTCAGAAATTCCGCCTTGAGGGTTAGCTTGGGTTGGTTTAGAGTGTTTTTTCACAAGGTTAATACCTTCTACTAAAACACGGTCATTCTTAGGGAAAGCAGCAAGGATGACTCCTTGTTTACCTTTATCTTTACCAGAGATAACCACTACTTTATCGCCCTTTTTAACATGCATTTAATCGCACCTCCTTGAGTCGGGGATTGTATTCATTAAAGTACTTCTGGTGCTAGAGAAACAATTTTCATATAGTTATTTTCACGAAGTTCACGTGCTACTGGTCCGAAGATACGAGTTCCACGTGGGCTCTTGTCGTCACGGATGATGACACATGCATTTTCATCAAAACTGATGTAAGATCCATCGTTTCTGCGAGCTCCGCTCTTTGTACGAACGATAACTGCTTTCACAACTTCACCTTTTTTGACAACGCCTCCTGGTGTTGCTTGTTTAACCGTACAAACAATGACATCACCGATGTTAGCCGTCTTACGTCCAGAGCCACCAAGAACTTTAATCGTTAGTACTTCGCGTGCGCCAGAGTTGTCAGCTACTTTTAAACGAGTCTCCTGTTGAATCATTAATGTTACCTCCCTTCGGAAAAAGAAATCCGAACTTTATTAGATAATAACAGCTTCTTCGACAACTTCAACTAGACGAAAGCGTTTAGTCGCAGATAAAGGACGAGTTTCCATGACCTTTACGATGTCTCCGATTTTTGCTTGGTTGTTTTCATCATGTGCTTTGAACTTTTTAGAGTATCTTACACGTTTGCCATAAAGTGAATGCTTTTTGTATGTTTCAACAACAACAGTGATGGTTTTATCCATTTTGTCAGAAACAACACGACCTTGATACACTTTACGTTGGTTACGTTCGCTCATGTTTGCGGGGCCTCCCCTCTAATTATTATTTATTAGCAGCGATTTCTCTTTGACGAATCACAGTTTTCATGCGTGCGATTGATTTACGCACTTCACGAATGCGAGCAGTGTTTTCAAGCTGCCCAGTCGCTAATTGGAAACGAAGATTGAAAAGTTCTTCTTTAAGAGACTTTACTTTTTGTTCAATTTCAGCAGTGGTAAGGTCACGAATTTCATTAGCTTTCATTTGATTCACCACCAATTTCTTCACGTTTTACGAACTTCGTTTTAATTGGCAATTTGTGAGATGCAAGGCGAAGAGCTTCACGAGCAACTTCTTCAGACACACCAGAAATTTCAAATAAAACTTTGCCCGGTTTTACTACAGCTACCCATCCTTCTGGAGCACCTTTACCGGAACCCATGCGGACCTCTAGAGGTTTTGCTGTGTATGGCTTAGAAGGGAAAATTTTAATCCAAACTTTACCGCCACGTTTCATGTAACGAGTCATAGCAATACGAGCAGCTTCGATTTGACGGTTAGTGATCCATGAAGCTTCTAGAGCTTGGATACCGAACTCACCGAAATGTACTTCAGTGCCGCCTTTTGCACGACCACGCATTTTTCCACGATGTTCTCTGCGATACTTCACGCGTTTTGGCAATAACATATTATTTTCCTCCTTCCGCAGTATTCTTCTTAGTTGGAAGGACTTCTCCACGATAGATCCATACTTTTACGCCAAGCTTACCATAAGTAGTGTCAGCTTCAGCAGTAGCATAGTCAATGTCAGCACGAAGTGTGTGCAACGGAACAGTACCTTCACTGTAATATTCAGAACGAGCAATATCTGCACCGCCAAGACGACCAGAAACCATTGTTTTGATTCCTTGTGCTCCAGCACGCATTGTGCGTTGGATTGTTTGTTTTTGTGCACGACGGAATGAAATACGATTTTCAAGTTGACGAGCGATGTTTTCAGCAACTAGCTGAGCATCAAGATCTGCTCTCTTGATTTCAAGAATGTTGATGTGTACACGTTTGCCAGTTAGGCTGTTAAGAGCTTTACGAAGTGCTTCAACTTCAGATCCGCCTTTACCAATTACCATACCTGGTTTAGCCGTGTGGATTGCGATATTTACGCGGTTTGCAGCACGTTCGATTTCTACTTTAGAAACAGACGCGTCAGACAAACGCTTGCTGATGAATTCACGGATTTTCAAGTCTTCATGTAAGAAGTCAGCGTAATCTTTACCTGCGAACCATTTAGATTCCCAATCACGAATGACGCCAATACGAAGACCTACTGGATTTACCTTTTGACCCACGGATTATCCCTCCTTCTTTTCTGATACAACGATTGTAATGTGGCTAGTACGTTTGTTAATTGCGCTCGCACGACCCATAGCACGTGGACGGAATCTCTTAAGTGTTGGACCTTCGTCAACGAATGCTTGAGTAATCACTAGGCTGTTAGCGTCCAACTCGTAGTTGTGCTCAGCGTTTGCGATAGCAGATTTTAATACTTTTTCAATAATTGGTGAAGCAGCCTTAGGTGTAAGGTTTAAGATAGAAACTGCTTCTCCTACTTGCTTACCTCGGATCAGGTCCATTACTAGACGTGCTTTACGAGGAGCAATACGGACTGTTCTTGCGACAGCTTTAGCTTGCATTTAAAAGCCTCCTCTCATTAGCGTCTTGTTTTTTTATCGTCACTAGCATGACCTTTGTAAGTACGGCTTGGTGCGAATTCGCCCAATTTGTGACCTACCATATCTTCAGAAATGAAAACAGGTACATGTTTGCGTCCGTCATAGACAGCGATTGTGTGACCGATGAATTGTGGGAAAATTGTAGAACGACGAGACCAAGTTTTTACGACTTGCTTTTTGTCAGTTTCATTCAATTTCTCGACTTTAGCCATCAAATGATCATCAACAAATGGTCCTTTTTTTAAGCTGCGAGCCATTGTGGAACCTCCCTTCGTGATTGAACTACGGTCCTAAATGAACCGTAGACAACCCCGTTACTTGTTTTTACGACGACGTACAATGAATTTATCAGACTTGTTGGTTTTCTTACGAGTCTTGAATCCAAGAGTCGGTTTACCCCATGGAGACATTGGTGATTTACGTCCGATTGGAGCGCGTCCTTCACCACCACCGTGTGGGTGATCGTTAGGGTTCATTACAGAACCACGAACTGTTGGGCGTACGCCTTTCCAGCGAGAACGTCCAGCTTTACCGATGTTAATTAATTCGTGTTGCTCGTTTCCAACTTGACCGATAGTCGCACGGCAAGCAGAAAGAATCATGCGGACTTCTCCTGAGTTCAAACGTACAAGAACGTATTTACCTTCTTTACCAAGAACTTGAGCAGAAGTACCAGCAGAACGAACTAATTGTCCACCTTTACCTGGTTTCAATTCAATGTTATGCACAACTGTACCAACTGGGATGTTGATAAGTGGAAGAGCGTTACCTGGTTTGATGTCAGCTTCTGGTCCAGAAGTAACTTCAGTACCAACTTGAATTCCTTTTGGAGCAAGAATGTAACGTTTTTCACCATCTGCATAGTTTACAAGAGCGATGTTCGCTGAACGGTTTGGATCATACTCGATTGTAGCAACGCGTCCAGGTATACCGTCTTTATCACGCTTAAAGTCGATGATACGGTATTGACGTTTATGACCGCCACCTTGATGACGAACAGTCAATCTACCTTGGTTGTTACGTCCGCCTTTTTTGTGTAGCGGTGCAAGCAACGATTTTTCTGGTTTGTCAGTCGTGATTTCAGCAAAATCTGAAGTAGTCATGCCACGACGACCATTACTGGTTGGTTTATACTTTTTAATCGCCATTTTGAATTTCCCTCCTTCTTTTTAAGATTTACGCTTCAAAAATTTCGATTTCTTTGCTGTCAGCAGTTAATTTCACGATCGCTTTTCTGCGACGGCTAGTCATACCATTGTAGCGTCCAACGCGTTTAGATTTTCCTTTGTAGTTTTGAACGTTGACTTTCTCAACTTTCACTCCAAAGATTTCTTCAACAGCGTCTTTCACTTCTGTTTTGTTAGCTCTGACATCAACTTCGAACGTGTACTTCTTCTCTGTCATTAGATCAGCAGAACGTTCAGTAATGATAGGGCGCTTTAGAACATCACGAGGATCTTTCATTATGCAAGTCCCTCCTCTACTTTTTCAACCGCTGCTTTAGTGATCAGAAGTTTGTCGTGGTTGACAACGTCAAGAACGTTGATACCTTTAGCTTCAACAACTGTTACTCCAGGGATGTTACGAGCAGATAAAGCTACTGTTTCGTTTGCATCCGCAGTGACGATCAACGCTTTCTTCTCAACAGATAACCCTTTAAGGATGCCTGCGAATTCTTTCGTTTTCACTGCATCTAGAGTCAGATCTTCAAGAACGATGATGTTGTTGTCGATTACTTTAGAAGACAATACTGACTTGATAGCCAAGCGGCGAACTTTTTTAGGTAATTTATAAGAATAGCTGCGTGGTGTTGGACCGAATACGATACCGCCTCCGCGCCATTGTGGTGAACGGATAGAACCTTGACGAGCACGACCTGTACCCTTCTGTCTCCAAGGCTTACGACCTCCGCCACGTACTTCAGAACGAGTTTTTACTTTGTGAGTTCCTTGACGTAAGGAAGCTCTTTGCATAAGAATAGCATCGAATACTACGCTTTCGTTTGGCTCGATTCCAAACACAGAAGCGTTTAATTCGATTTCACCGTTAGTAGAACCGTTTTGGTTAAATAATGCTACTTTTGGCATGACTTGTTTCCTCCTTTCCTAAGAGAGTTATTTAGATTTAACTGCACTCTTTACAGTTACTAGAGATTTTTTAGCTCCTGGTACGTTTCCTTTGATCAATAGAAGATTGCGTTCTGCATCAACTTTAACGATCTCAAGGTTTTGGACAGTGATTTGCTCTCCGCCCATACGTCCTGGAAGAAGTTTACCTTTGAATACGCGGTTTGGATCAACAGGTCCCATTGAACCAGGACGACGGTGATAACGTGAACCGTGAGTCATTGGTCCGCGTGATTGTCCGTGGCGCTTGATAGCCCCTTGGAATCCTTTACCTTTTGATGTTCCTGTTACATCTACGATATCTCCATTTGCGAAAATATCAACCTTGACTTCCTGACCAACTTCATACGCATCTAACTCCACACCGCGTAATTCTTTTACGAAGCGCTTAGGAGCAGTTTCCGCTTTAGCAACATGGCCTTTCTCTGGTTTGTTAGAAAGCTTTTCACGTTTGTCGTCAAAACCGATTTGGATTGCTTCATAGCCATCCGTATCAGCAGTCTTCTTTTGAAGAACAACGTTAGCAGCAGCCTCAACAACAGTTACAGGGATAAGATCACCGTTTTCTGCGAATACTTGCGTCATACCAATTTTTCTACCTAAGATTCCTTTGGTCATTCGTCACACCTCCTATAATATGTGTTTTCTATTTGAATTAAAGTTTGATTTCGATATCTACACCAGATGGTAAATCTAAACGCATAAGTGCATCAACTGTTTGCGGAGTTGGATCCACGATGTCGATTAGACGTTTGTGAGTACGCATCTCGAATTGCTCACGAGAATCTTTGTACTTATGCACCGCACGAAGGATTGTGTAAACTGATTTTTCAGTTGGAAGCGGGATTGGACCAGATACACTAGCACCAGAACGCTTAGCCGTTTCAACAATCTTTTCAGCAGATTGATCAAGAATTCTATGATCATATGCTTTTAAACGAATACGAATTTTTTGTTTTGCCATTATTTTCCCTCCTTTTCGCCTACTTACGTTAGACAGTTCTCCGTGAGAAAAACCTGATCACCTTGCCATGGCAAAGCGGCCGGGTGTGTCAGCAACCTCTCACTTCATCGCAGTCAAAGACCAACATGCACTATTGTACCAAATTGGCCTGCGTGTTGCAATAATAAATCGGATAAATTTATGATTTGCACACTTTTCATATTATACAGGGGTTCAGCCTATAAATCAAGCTTTCTCTGAAGATGATGTATAGCAGTCTTTCTTACGATCCGAATAAATTCATCTGGCTCTTCAATATGCGGGGAATGTGCAGATTCTTGAAAGGTGAACCATTCTTTTATCGGTGCTGTTAATTGATCAACATATGGTTTTGCTACAGCAGCTGGTGTAATCATGTCATGTTCACCAATGATAAAGTAGCACGGTATTAATATAGTAGAAACTCGGTATTGAATACTCTCATTCATCAGTTCATTCCATAGCTTGTCCTGACTAAACTTCTGTCCTTTGAGGAATCTCCATTTATCTATCAGCTGATAATGCTTACTATGAAGAAACGCGCTCATCATTTGAAAAATCGGCTTCCACTTATGCGTGAGCCCTACTTTTGCGAACTCTTTATATAGAGAGAATAAAGCATGAGCGGAGGTTCGCTTCCACGGAGGTGGTGTCAGTAATCGCAGGCAACTAGTGAGCAGTCGATTGCGATGGTATTTCTTCAGAAGAAGTTCGTACGACACAATATCTTCTTTTAATACATCCACCACCTGACTAATCCCATAATATGCATGATATAAATCCGGACGTTTATGTACTGCTTGTATCGCAATCAGTGATCCCCATGAGTACCCAGCGATGTACAGTTTTGAATGACCTAAATATGAAAGAAGCTTTTCGGTCAGTTCAATCGTATCTTCAACAAATTGCTGAATAGTCATCGAAGCAGCGGGAATAGTCTTTTGATAGGAAAGTCCTGCCCCACGCTGATCCCAATGGACGACTGTAAAGTCTTGATCTAATTCCTCATGAAAGGAATCGATATAACTGATTTGAGCTGAGCCAGGCCCACCGTGTAAAAATAAAAGAACGGGTTTTGTTTCATTCAGGTGATCTTCTTTCATCATAATCCATTGGTCAACTCCGCCGATCAACCATTTCTTCAAATATGTCTTCGCCATTCCAGTGATCCTCTCGGTTCCATTTAGATTCTATAGCTTATAGTAGCCGTTCTGATCTGGAAAAGCAAAAAAAAGAGACCCTTTTGCAAGGAGTCTCTTTTATATGTTTATTATTTAATGATAGTTGAAACGACACCAGAACCTACAGTACGTCCACCCTCACGGATAGAGAAACGAGTTCCTTCTTCGATAGCGATAGTAGAGATAAGTTCAACTTCCATCTCAGTGTTATCGCCAGGCATTACCATTTCAGTACCTTCTGGAAGATGTACGATACCAGTTACGTCAGTTGTACGGAAGTAGAACTGCGGACGGTAGTTAGTGAAGAATGGAGTATGACGTCCACCCTCTTCTTTAGAAAGTACATAAACTTCAGCTTTGAAACGGCTATGTGGAGTGATTGTACCTGGTTTAGCAAGTACTTGACCACGTTGGATATCTTCACGAGATACACCACGAAGTAGTGCACCGATGTTGTCACCAGCTTCAGCATAGTCAAGAAGCTTACGGAACATTTCAACACCTGTAACAGTTGTTTTACCGTTTTCTTCTTGAAGACCGATGATTTCAACTTCGTCACCGACTTTAACTTGTCCACGCTCAACACGACCAGTAGCAACTGTTCCACGACCAGTGATTGAGAATACGTCCTCAACTGGCATCATGAATGGCTTCTCAGTGTCACGTTCTGGAGTTGGGATGTACTCATCAACCGCATCCATAAGTTCAAAGATTTTTGCTTCGTAATCAGCATCTCCTTCAAGAGCTTTAAGAGCAGAACCTTTGATAACTGGTACATCGTCACCAGGGAAGTCATAGTCAGAAAGAAGGTCACGAACTTCCATTTCAACAAGTTCAAGTAACTCTTCATCGTCAACCATGTCACATTTGTTAAGGAATACTACGATGTAAGGTACACCTACGTTACGAGAAAGTAGGATGTGCTCACGTGTTTGTGGCATTGGGCCGTCAGCAGCAGATACTACTAAGATCGCGCCGTCCATTTGAGCAGCACCAGTGATCATGTTTTTAACGTAGTCAGCGTGTCCTGGGCAGTCTACGTGTGCATAGTGACGAGTTTCAGTTTCATACTCAACGTGTGCAGTTGAGATTGTGATTCCACGCTCGCGCTCTTCTGGAGCACCATCGATTTGGTCATAAGCCATAGCTGTACCTTTACCAGATTTCTTATGAAGAACTGTTGAGATAGCAGCAGTTAGAGTTGTTTTACCATGGTCAACGTGTCCAATTGTACCAATGTTAGCATGCGATTTGGAACGGTCGAATTTTTCTTTAGCCATTCTAAAAATCCTCCTTAAAGGTTCATTGTATTTGGTATAGAGTGATAGAAAGTGAAGAGTTACCTCTCACTTTCTGATCTTCAATAGTAGTTATACTTTAGTTTAAAGGCAAAATCAATTATTCACCTTTATTTTTTTTGATGATTTCTTCACTGATGCTCTTAGGCACTTCTTCATAGTGATCCATGTGCATAGTGAAAGTACCGCGTCCTTGTGTGTTAGAACGGAGTGCAGTTGCATATCCGAACATTTCAGAAAGTGGAACCATAGCGCGAACAACTTGAGCGTTACCGCGTGCTTCCATACCTTCTACACGTCCACGACGAGATGTGATATCACCCATGATGTCTCCCATGTATTCTTCAGGGATAACGACTTCTACTTTCATCATTGGCTCAAGTAGAACTGGGTTACATTTGCTGACAGCATTTTTCAATGCCATAGATGCAGCAATTTTAAACGCCATTTCGTTAGAGTCAACATCGTGGTAAGATCCATCAAATAATTTTGCTTTGATGTCGATTAATGGGAATCCAGCTAATACACCATTTTCAAGTGAATCTTCAAGACCTGCTTGAATAGCTGGGATGTATTCACGAGGAACTACCCCACCGACGATAGCATTTTCAAATTCGAAGCCTGCGCCTTCTTCGTTTGGTTCGAATTCGATCCAAACGTGTCCGAACTGACCGCGTCCACCAGACTGACGTACGAATTTACCTTCAACTTTTGCACCAGAACGGAATGTTTCACGGTACGCAACTTGAGGAGCTCCTACGTTAGCTTCAACCTTGAACTCACGCTTCATACGGTCAACAATGATATCAAGGTGAAGCTCACCCATACCAGAGATGATCGTTTGACCAGTTTCAGGGTTTGTTTGTGTACGGAATGTTGGATCTTCTTCAGCTAGTTTAGCTAAAGCGATACTCATTTTATCTTGGTCAGCCTTAGATTTAGGCTCGATTGCTACATCGATAACTGGCTCTGGGAATTCCATAGACTCAAGGATAACAAGACTTTTCTCGTCACAAAGAGTATCACCAGTAGATGTATCTTTAAGACCTACAGCTGCTGCGATATCCCCTGCGTATACAGTAGAGATTTCTTCACGGCTGTTCGCGTGCATTTGAAGGATACGTCCAACACGTTCACGCTTGTTCTTAGAAGAGTTCTTCACGTAAGAACCAGAATCAAGTGTTCCAGAGTATACGCGGAAGAAAGTTAGTTTCCCAACATAAGGGTCAGTCATAACTTTAAATGCAAGAGCTGCAAACGGTGCGTCATCAGTAGACTCACGTACAACCTCTTCATTTGAATCTGGCAAGATACCTTTGATTGCAGCAACATCAGTTGGTGCAGGAAGGTATTCAAGCACAGCATCAAGTACAAGCTGAACACCTTTGTTTTTGAAAGCAGACCCAACAAGAACTGGATAGAATTCAACATTCAACGTTCCTTTACGGATTGCAGCTTTCAATTCAGGAATTGTGATTTCTTCACCCTCAAGGTATTTTTCCATAAGCTCTTCGTCAAGCTCAGCGACAGCTTCAATTAGGCTGCTGCGAAGCTCTTCAGCTTTGTCTTTATACTCAGCAGGGATTTCTTGTGCATCAGAGCGAGTTCCAAGGTCATCTTCGTAGAAGTATGCTACGTTTTCTACAAGGTCGATGATTCCTTCGAATTGATCTTCAGCGCCGATCGGCAATTGAATTGCATGAGCGTTCGCTTGAAGACGATCTCTTAATGTGCCTACAGAGTAAAGGAAGTCCGCACCTGTTTTATCCATTTTGTTAACGAATACGATACGAGGTACTCCGTAAGTTGTTGCTTGGCGCCAAACTGTTTCAGTTTGTGGCTCTACACCTGATTGGGCATCTAGAACAGCAACCGCACCATCAAGTACACGTAAAGAACGTTCAACTTCAACAGTGAAGTCTACGTGTCCCGGTGTATCGATGATGTTTACACGGTAACCTTTCCATTGTGCTGTAGTAGCAGCAGAAGTGATTGTAATACCACGTTCTTGCTCCTGCTCCATCCAGTCCATTTGTGAAGCTCCTTCGTGAGTTTCACCGATTTTATGGATACGACCAGTGTAGTACAAGATACGCTCAGTCGTTGTCGTTTTACCAGCATCGATGTGAGCCATGATACCAATATTACGAGTTTTGTCTAAGGAGAACTCTCTTGCCATTGGGTAATTTCTCCTTCCTTATTAGGAAATAGTTTTTTTAGTTTGGTATAAATTCTACCAGCGGTAGTGAGCGAATGCTTTGTTCGCTTCTGCCATTTTGTGTGTATCTTCACGTTTCTTCACAGCAGCACCAGTGTTGTTAGCTGCGTCAAGGATTTCGTTAGCAAGACGCTCTTCCATCGTTTTTTCTCCACGAAGACGAGCGTAGTTTACTAACCAGCGAAGACCTAAAGTTGTGCGACGGTCTGGGCGAACTTCTACAGGTACTTGGTAGTTAGCTCCACCTACACGACGTGCTTTAACTTCAAGAACTGGCATGATGTTTTTCAAGGCTTGTTCGAAAACCTCCATCGCTTCATTACCAGTACGTTCTTTGATGATATCAAATGACTTGTAGAGAATTGTTTGAGCTTTTCCTCTTTTACCGTCGATCATCATTTTGTTGATCAAACGAGATACAAGTTTAGAATTGTAAATTGGATCTGGCAAAACGTCTCTTTTTGCTACAGGACCTTTACGTGGCATCTGAATAGCCTCCCTTCTCTTTTAAAAGGATTTCTATCTGTCTCTCATCTCAGTTTCATTGTCAGTTACCTGACTCCACTGATCTGATATCAACTTCTAAAAACCCTTATGTTTGTTTATATTATTTGCTTTGTTTAGGGCGTTTTGTTCCGTATTTAGAACGACCTTGCATACGACCGTCAACTCCGGCAGTATCAAGCGCACCACGAACGATGTGGTAACGTACACCCGGTAAGTCTTTTACACGTCCGCCACGGATAAGTACTACACTGTGCTCTTGTAGATTATGTCCGATACCAGGAATGTAAGCTGTTACTTCAATCAGGTTAGACAAACGTACACGAGCATATTTACGTAGTGCTGAGTTTGGTTTTTTCGGTGTCATCGTACCGACACGAGTACAAACCCCGCGCTTCTGTGGAGATGTTACGTTAGTGTGCTCTTTTTTGAAACTGTTGTATCCTTTGTTAAGTGCAGGAGACTTTGAGTTTTCAACTTTACTCACGCGTCCTTTGCGTATTAGCTGATTAATTGTAGGCATGTTGTTATTCCTCCCTTCATTACTTTTTTTATAACCCACATACCCAGGTGGTTCATCAAAAGGCAAAAAACAACGCTTTTGCATTTATAAGCATGCAAAAACAAACAAGTACGTTATAACATAATGGCAACAGCTGCTGCCCCAACTTCAATTCCGCAGGCCTTGCCGAGCTTTTTCATGGAATCTACCATTAAAATGTCTACACCCTTCTCTTGCGCTAGTTTGATTACACCAGCTGTTAAAGCAGGATCAGCATCTTTCGCTACGACGATTTCCTTTACTGAATCTCGTTTTAGAGCTTTTACTGTTTGCTTCGTACCAATAATAATGGACTGAGCCTGTGATACTTTATCATAAGACATCGAATATCCTCCAAAGTAACAGGTTTTATTTTGAGCACCTTGGTTATATTATCATCATGGCAGAAGGATGTCAATATCGTATCACAGATTATCTTGACATCCTTCACCATTTTTTGATGATTTTTATGGAAATCTTATGAGAAAGATTACTCTACAGGAACCATGTCGTCAGTCGGCTGCACTTGTGAAACCGGCTTAACTTTACGGTAGTTTGGCATTCCCGTTCCAGCAGGAACAAGTTTACCAATGATAACATTCTCTTTCAAGCCAAGCAGTTCATCGCGTTTTCCTTTGATCGCCGCATCAGTTAGGACACGAGTCGTTTCTTGGAAGGATGCAGCAGACAAGAATGAGTCTGTTTCAAGTGATGCTTTTGTAATACCAAGAAGAACTGGACGGCCTGTTGCAGGACGCTTGCCTTCGAATAGAACTTTTTTGTTCGCTTCAGTGAATTGATGTACATCAAGAAGTGTGCCTGGCAATACATCTGTATCCCCTGCATCAGCGACACGCACTTTGCGAAGCATTTGGCGAACCATTACCTCTACGTGCTTATCTCCGATTTCTACCCCTTGCATACGGTATACTTTTTGTACTTCATGAAGCAGATATTCTTGAACAGCTGTCATGTCAGTCACTTTTAGAAGCTCTTTCGGATCGATAGAACCTTCTGTCAGTACTTGACCGCGAGTGACTTTGTCACCTTCAACAACTTTCAGACGTGCATTGTAAGGAGCTGTGTAAGAACGAGTTTCAACTTCGCCTTGAACCACAATTTCCTGCTGCTTGTCACGAACATCGTTGATTTCAGCAACGACACCATCAATTTCAGAGATGGTCGCTTGCCCTTTCGGATTACGCGCTTCAAATAGCTCTTGGATACGAGGTAAACCTTGTGTGATATCGTCTCCTGCTACCCCACCGGTGTGGAACGTACGCATTGTAAGCTGTGTTCCTGGCTCACCAATCGATTGTGCAGCGATGATTCCAACTGCTTCACCAACTTCGACGTCAGTACCAGTTGCAAGGTTACGGCCGTAGCATCGTTTACATACACCATGAGGCGTGTTACATGTAAATGCAGAACGGATCCATACTTCTTCAATACCTGCTTCAACTACTTCAAGTGCTTTATCTTCATCAATTAGCTCGTTTTCGCCCACAATGACTTCGCCCGTTTCAGGATGAATAATTGGTTTTCTTGCAAAACGTCCGATAAGACGTTCTTCAAGTTTCTCAATAATTTCATTTCCTTCTTTAATGGACTTCGCCAAGATTCCACGGTCTGTACCACAATCTGTTTCACGGATGATGACATCCTGTGCAACGTCAACCAGGCGACGCGTGAGGTAGCCTGAGTCAGCTGTTTTAAGGGCTGTATCGGCAAGACCTTTACGCGCTCCGTGAGTGGAAATAAAGTATTCTAATACGGTTAAACCTTCACGGAAACTAGATTTAATCGGAAGTTCAATGATACGTCCAGCCGGGTTGGCCATCAAACCACGCATACCAGCCAGCTGAGTGAAGTTAGATGCGTTACCACGCGCTCCAGAGTCACTCATCATGTAGATCGGGTTGACTTCATCAAGGGACTTCATCAGTTTACCTTGGATGACATCTTTAGAAGAACTCCAGATTGAAATCACTCTCTCATAACGCTCTTCTTCTGTAATCAATCCACGTCTGAATTGCTTCAAGACGTTATCTACTTTGGCTTGTGCTTCTTCAAGGATTTTCTGCTTATCATCTAATACGACGATATCAGATACACCAACGGTAATACCGGCTTTAGTAGAATATTTGAACCCAAGATTTTTCATGCGGTCAAGCATTTTAGAAGTCTCAGTGATGTGGAATCTCTTAAAGATTTCCGCAATGATTTTTCCTAAAATACCTTTTTTGAACGGCGCATTGATTTCTTGTTTCTCGATCGCAGCTTTTACATCCTCACCTTTTTCAAGGAAGAAACGATCAGGTGTTTTTTCTTCAATATTGCTCTTAGTCGGCTCATTCATGTATGGGAATGATTCCGGTAAGATTTCGTTAAAGATCAGTTTTCCAACTGTTGTAATCAACAATTTAGAACGCTGTTCATCAGTGAATGTCACATTCTTCAACGAGCTAGCTGCAACAGCTACACGTGTATGAAGATGCACATAACCATTTTGATAAGCTAGAAGGGCTTCATTCGTATCTTTGAAGACCATACCTTCTCCGATAGCACCTTTACGCTCAAGTGTTAGGTAGTAGTTACCAAGCACCATATCCTGAGATGGCGTAACAACTGGTTTTCCATCTTTCGGGTTCAAAATGTTTTGAGCAGCAAGCATTAAGATACGAGCTTCAGCTTGAGCTTCGGCAGATAATGGTACGTGAACCGCCATTTGGTCACCGTCAAAGTCAGCGTTGTAGGCTGTACATACAAGCGGATGCAGACGAATTGCGCGTCCTTCCACAAGTGTAGGTTCAAACGCTTGAATACCAAGTCTGTGAAGAGTTGGTGCACGGTTTAGTAAGACTGGATGCTCACGAATAACTGATTCTAAAACATCCCATACTTCCGGCTGCACGCGCTCAATTTTACGCTTCGCGCTCTTAATGTTGTGGGCTAATCCTTTTTCAACAAGCTCCTTCATCACAAATGGTTTGAATAATTCAAGAGCCATTTCTTTCGGAAGTCCACACTGATACATTTTCAAATGTGGTCCTACGACGATAACGGAACGTCCAGAATAGTCAACACGTTTACCAAGCAAGTTTTGACGGAAACGCCCTTGTTTCCCTTTCAGCATGTGAGAAAGAGATTTCAATGGTCTATTTCCTGGTCCTGTTACTGGTCGACCTCTACGTCCATTATCAATCAAGGCATCGACAGCTTCTTGAAGCATACGCTTCTCGTTCTGAACGATGATGCTTGGCGCGCCAAGATCTAATAAACGTTTCAGACGATTGTTACGGTTGATGACACGACGATAAAGGTCGTTCAAGTCAGAAGTAGCAAAACGTCCACCGTCAAGCTGAACCATTGGACGTAATTCTGGTGGAATAACCGGAAGTACATCAAGGATCATCCAAGACGGTTTGTTTCCTGAGTTACGGAAGGCTTCTAACACTTCAAGGCGTTTGATCGCACGTGTACGACGCTGTCCTTGGGCCGTTTTCAGCTCTTCTTTCAGTGTATCCACTTCTTTTACAAGATCGATATCTTGAAGAAGTTTGTTGATTGCTTCAGCACCCATAGCTGCTTGGAACGTATTACCGTATTTATCTAAATAAGCACGGAATTCTTTCTCAGAAAGAAGTTGTTTCTTCTCAAGTGGTGTGTTGCCCGGATCTGTCACGACGTAAGAAGCGAAGTAGATCACTTCTTCTAACGCACGTGGTGACATATCAAGAACAAGACCCATACGGCTTGGGATACCTTTGAAATACCAAATGTGGGAAACTGGGGCAGCCAGTTCGATATGCCCCATTCTCTCACGACGGACTTTTGCCCGTGTTACTTCTACACCACAACGGTCACATACAACACCCTTATAACGAACACGTTTATACTTTCCACAATGACATTCCCAGTCTTTTTGCGGTCCGAAGATACGTTCACAAAAGAGACCATCTTTTTCAGGTTTCAGTGTACGATAGTTAATCGTTTCAGGCTTTTTCACTTCACCAAAAGACCAAGAACGGATTTTATCAGGTGATGCGAGACCGATGTTCATATACTCAAAATTGTTCACATCTAGCAAGGGGCCTACCTCCCTTTTAATCTTCGGGTTATACCCTAGTCACTTGCTCTAATCGTTTCTGCTATTCTTTTGTGACTGCGTCACGTTCAAGATCGACAGGTGCGAGGTCTGCAGCATCTTCGTCATTAGATAACGCTAATCCGTCTGCTTTCTTCGTTTCCTCATCGTCTTCTAAATCTCTCATTTCTATCTCTTCTTCATCGCCAGATAGGATTTTGACATCCATACCTAAACTTTGAAGTTCTTTGATTAACACTTTGAATGATTCAGGGACACCTGGTTCAGGTACGTTATCCCCTTTGACGATAGCTTCGTACGTTTTCACACGGCCCACAACGTCATCCGATTTAACAGTTAAGATCTCTTGAAGTGTGTATGCAGCACCGTAAGCTTCAAGTGCCCATACTTCCATCTCTCCGAAACGCTGACCACCAAACTGTGCTTTACCGCCAAGTGGCTGCTGCGTAACAAGTGAGTATGGTCCAGTTGAACGAGCGTGAAGTTTATCGTCAACCATGTGAGCCAGTTTGATCATATACATGATGCCGACAGATACACGGTTGTCGAATGGTTCACCAGTTCGACCGTCATAAAGGACTGTTTTCGCATCACGGGACATACCTGCTTCTTCAAGCGTTTCCCATACATCTTCCTCACGAGCACCATCAAATACTGGTGACGCAATGTGGATGCCAAGGTAACGTGCAGCCATACCCATATGAAGCTCGAGCACCTGACCGATGTTCATACGAGATGGTACCCCTAGAGGGTTTAACATGATATCAATTGGCGTTCCATCTGGAAGATACGGCATATCTTCTTCTGGAAGGATTTTAGAGATAACCCCTTTGTTACCATGTCGCCCGGCCATTTTGTCACCTTCAGAAATTTTACGCTTCTGAACGATGTATACGCGGACTAACTGGTTCACACCTGGTGGTAATTCATCTCCATCTTCACGATTAAAGACTTTTACATCGTGGATAATTCCGCCGCCGCCGTGTGGAACACGTAGAGACGTATCACGAACTTCACGAGCCTTTTCACCGAAGATTGCATGTAATAGACGTTCTTCAGCTGTCAGTTCTGTTACACCTTTAGGCGTTACTTTCCCTACTAGAAGGTCTCCGTCTTTTACTTCTGCACCAATACGGATAATACCGCGCTCGTCAAGGTTGCGTAAAGCATCTTCCCCAACGTTTGGAATATCACGTGTGATTTCTTCTGGTCCAAGCTTTGTATCACGAGCTTCTGATTCATATTCTTCAATATGGATAGAAGTGTAGACGTCATCTTTTACAAGGCGCTCACTCATAATGATCGCATCCTCGTAGTTGTAACCGTCCCATGTCATGAAGCCGACCATCACGTTACGTCCTAGAGCCAATTCACCTTTTTCCATAGAAGGACCGTCTGCAAGGATTTCTCCTTTAACGACTTCATCCCCAACACTTACGATTGGACGCTGGTTGTAGCAAGTCCCTTGGTTAGAGCGGACAAATTTCAGCAAGCTGTATTTGTCTAGGTTTCCTTTGACTTGTTGTCCGTCAACGTCTTCATAGCGACGAACCCAAATATTTTTTGCTTCAACACGTTCTACAACACCTGGGTAGCGGCAGATGACAGCAGCACCAGAGTCTTTCCCTGATACATACTCCATACCTGTACCAACAATCGGTGATTCCGGCTGCATCAAAGGCACAGCCTGACGCTGCATGTTCGCTCCCATTAGAGCACGGTTAGAGTCATCGTTTTCTAAGAATGGGATACATGCTGTCGCCGCAGAAACAACCTGCTTTGGCGAAACGTCCATGTAGTCAACGCGGTTTCGAGGAACAACTGTGTTTTCCCCTCTGAAACGAGCAATGATATTATCATCGATAAACGAACCATCTTCACCTAATATAGCGTTCGCTTGTGCTACAACGTAGTTATCCTCTTCATCAGCAGTTAAGTAATCGATTCTCGGTGTCACTTTACCTGTTTCAGGGTCAACCCGGCGGTAAGGTGTTTCGATAAATCCGAAGCGATTCACTTTTGCAAATGAAGATAGAGAGTTGATCAAACCGATGTTTGGACCCTCTGGTGTTTCAATCGGACACATACGGCCATAGTGAGAGTAGTGAACGTCACGAACTTCCATTCCTGCACGCTCACGTGTCAAGCCACCCGGTCCAAGCGCCGACAGACGACGTTTGTGCGTCAATTCAGCAAGCGGGTTTGTTTGATCCATGAACTGAGAAAGCTGAGAGCTGCCAAAGAACTCTTTGATAGAAGCGATCACAGGACGAATGTTAATCAGCTGCTGAGGTGTGATCGTGTTTGTGTCTTGGATCGACATTCTTTCACGAACAACACGCTCCATTCTGCTTAAACCAATACGGAATTGGTTTTGCAGAAGTTCACCTACAGAACGCAGACGACGGTTACCAAGGTGATCGATATCATCTGTGTCACCTACACCATGAAGCAGGTTGAAGAAGTAACTGATTGATGCAATGATGTCAGAAGGAGTGATATTTTTCACAGCTTCCTCTACGTATGCATTACCAATCACGTTGATCACTTGCTCGCCTTCTTGATCAGTCGGTGCATAAATCTTAATAGATTGAAGTTCTACTTCATCTTCTACTACGCCACCGTTCGGATAAAGCTTTCTAAATCCGATGCCGTTTTCTAAGTATGGAAGAACTTTATCAAGAACTCTTCTGTCTAAAATTTGACCTTTTTCTGCTAGAATTTCACCTGTTTCAGGATCAACTAACGTTTCAGCCAATTTTTGATTGAACAGTCTATTTTTAATATGAAGCTTCTTATTAATCTTGTAGCGTCCAACATTTGCTAGGTCATATCTCTTCGGATCAAAGAAGCGAGAGTCTAGCAAGCTTTTCGCATTTTCAACAGTTGGCGGCTCTCCAGGACGAAGGCGCTCGTAGATTTCGAGAAGTGCTTTATCCGCATTCTCTGTATTGTCTTTTTCCAGCGTGTTGCGTAAGTATTCATTCTCGCCAATGAGGTCAAGAATCTCTTGATCAGAGCTGAAGCCGAGGGCACGCAAAAGAACCGTAACCGGCAACTTACGTGTGCGATCGATGCGTACATAGACTACATCCTTCGCATCAGTTTCGTATTCTAACCATGCGCCACGGTTTGGAATGACAGTCGCAGTAAAACCTTTTTTACCGTTTTTGTCTACTTTACCACTGAAATATACACTCGGAGAACGAACTAATTGAGAAACGATTACACGTTCCGCACCATTAATGATAAAAGTACCTGTGTCTGTCATGATTGGGAAATCACCCATGAACACATCTTGGTCTTTTACTTCTCCAGTTTCTTTGTTAATTAAACGAACTTTTACTCTTAGTGGAGCAGAGTAAGTTACATCACGTTCTTTTGATTCTGCTACAGGATACTTAGGATCCCCTAGGCTGTAATCAATGAATTCAAGAGAAAGGTTACCAGTAAAATCCTCAATTGGGGATATATCTTGAAACATCTCTCTAAGACCCTCATCAAGAAACCACTGATAAGAAGAGGTTTGAATTTCAATGAGATTTGGTAATTCTAACACTTCGCTTATGCGTGCGTAGCTTCTGCGCTGGCGGTGTCGTCCATACTGAACTAGTTGACCTGTCAACTGATTCACCCCTCAAATCATGCGTATTATATGTGTAAAAAGTATTTCTGTCTTTCAAATGTCAGTAAAGAAATACTTTTACAAGACAAAAGAAAAAAGGGTTTCTAAAATAAGAAAACCACATCCAAAAACAAATACCGATTTTATTAGTTTTCCCAAGTATGCATAATTTATACAAAATAGTTGTTTATTAAGCCTATCAAGCAAAATATACACATTGGCATTTTATAATGTTAACACAGCTAGGAAACTGCGTCAAACTTTTTTAGCTTTGATAATATAGTAGCCCTTTTTTTTCATAACGACCGCGACTTCTCCAAAGAGCTGCTCTAATTTTTCAATCGCAGATGGCCCGCCCTGCTTTTTCTGAATAACCACCCACAACGCACCTTCTGGCAATAAATGATCAGCACTTTTTTCAAAGATCGCATGTACAACTTTCTTCCCTGCCCGTATTGGGGGATTGGTCAGTATAGAGGCAAAAGCAGCTGATGAATGAACATTCGAGAACAAATCACTTTGATAGATGCGGACATTATCAATGCGATTATGCTTAGCGTTTTCCTTTGAAAGTTCGACTGCTCTTTCGTTCACATCAATCATATGAATGGTGCGGCTCGTCATTTCGTTTGCTAACGATAAGCCGATCGGTCCATAACCGCAACCGACATCTAAGACATCGCCATCCAAGTCAGGTTCTTCAAAAGCTTCAATTAATAGCCTTGAACCATAGTCGACTTCTTTCTTAGAAAACACTCCACTGTCACTTGTAAAAGTAAAGGTACGGTTTCTCAGGGTGAAGTCCCATGTCTGTTTATTGCTTTTTACTGATGGCTTTTCCGTATAATAGTGGTCACTCACGATGAATGGACCTCCTCTGGGTTCAATCGTTTCAGGAGATTAGAAAAGAAAAAGCCCGCCAGTAAAAGCGAGCTTTCCCAAAAGATTAGGCGAAGATTACTTAACTTCTACAGAAGCGCCAACTTCTTCAAGCTTAGCTTTAAGTTCTTCAGCTTCTTCTTTAGCAATACCTTCTTTAAGTGGTTTTGGCGTGTTGTCAACAAGTTCTTTAGCTTCTTTCAAGCCAAGACCAGTGATTTCACGAACCACTTTGATCACTTTGATTTTTTGGTCTCCAGCACCAGCAAGTACTAGATCAAAATCAGTTTTCTCTTCAGCAGCAGCACCACCAGCAGCAGCTACAGCTACAGGAGCAGCAGCAGTTACGCCAAATTCTTCTTCGATTGCTTTTACTAAGTCGTTTAACTCAAGTACAGTTGCTTCTTTAACTGAAGCAATGATTTCTTCGATATTTAAAGCCATTTGTAATTCCTCCATTTTAAGTTTTTTTACGTAAAGTACGCATTAAGCGCCTTGTTCTTCTTTTTGATCTGCAACTGCTTTAGTAGCAAGAGCAAGGTTACGAACTGGAGCTTGAAGAACGCTAAGCAACATAGATAGTAAGCCTTCGCGAGACGGAAGTTCCGCAAGAGCCTTCACTTCTTCTACAGTCGCTACATTTCCTTCGATGACACCAGCTTTGATTTCTAAAGCTTCGTGGCTTTTCGCAAATTCGTTGATGATTTTCGCAGGTGCGATAACATCTTCGTTACTGAATGCGATAGCGTTTGGACCTGTTAAGAAATCGTTTAAACCAGTTAGTTCAACTTGTTCAACTGCACGGCGAGTCAAAGTGTTTTTGTAAACTTTGAATTCAACGCCAGCTTCACGAAGCTGCTTACGAAGTTCAGTCACTTCAGAAACTGAAAGACCACGGTAATCTACAATTACAGTAGACATACTGTCTTTAAATTTAGAAGCAATTTCATCAACGACTACTTTTTTAGTATCGATTGCATTGCTCATGGTTACACCTCCTGTACATTCTTTGTGTAACACTTATACCGATCAGGCCATCACGTTCCTAACGAACGGTTCTCCATATAAAAAGCCTCCATTAAGACATGGAGGCTGTATATACAAGCATACGTTAACGTAAGACTGTGACATATACACCTCGGCGGGTTAATTAAGCCATAAGGCCCCTGCTGTCTACGGTATAAATGGACATTATTCTATTTTACAACATTTTGATATTATCAAAACGGTTGTGATAAGTCAAGAATTATTTTGCAGAGAAAGAAGATGGATCCACTTTCACACCAGGGCCCATAGTAGATGTAACAGAAACGTTTTTCACGTATACACCTTTAGCCGCTGCAGGTTTTGCTTTAAGGATTGTGTCATAGATTGTTGCAAAGTTCTCAACAAGCTTTTCGTCCTCGAAAGAAACCTTTCCGATTGGCGCGTGGATGTTACCAGCTTTATCAACGCGGTATTCTACTTTACCAGCTTTGATTTCATTGATTGCTTTTTCTACTTCGAATGTAACAGTTCCTGTTTTAGGGTTTGGCATAAGACCTTTTGGTCCAAGTACACGACCGATCTTACCAACTTCACCCATCATGTCAGGTGTCGCAACGATTACATCAAAATCGAACCAACCTTGTTGGATTTTTGTGATGTAATCAGAATCTCCAACGTAGTCTGCTCCAGCAACTTCTGCTTCTTTTGCTTTTTCGCCTTTAGCGAACACAAGAACGCGTTGAGTTTTACCAGTTCCGTTAGGAAGTACAACTGCACCGCGGATTTGTTGATCGTTTTTACGAGGGTCTACACCCAAACGAAAAGCAACTTCTACAGTCGCATCAAATTTCGCTGTATTTGCTTTTTTTGTAAGAGAAACAGCTTCAGCTACATCATACGCTTTAGTACGTTCGATTAGCTTCGCAGCTTCTACATACTTTTTACCTTTTTTAGCCATTATAAAAATCCTCCTTATGTGGTTTTAGCGGAATAACCTCCCACGAATAAGGGTTGCGAACTTGTCAAAACCAAACTCGCAACCCAACAAGACAAAAAATTAATCTTCGATGACAATACCCATACTGCGTGCAGTACCTTCAACCATGCGCATAGCTGATTCAACGCTGGCAGCGTTTAAGTCAGGCATTTTTGTTTCCGCGATTTCGCGTACTTTATCACGCTTAACAGTTGCCACTTTATTACGGTTAGGTTCACCAGAACCAGACTCAATACCAGCTGCTTTTTTAAGTAATACTGCAGCAGGTGGAGTTTTAGTAATAAATGTAAATGAACGGTCTTCAAAAACCGAAATTTCAACAGGAATGATAAGACCAGCTTGGTCAGCTGTACGAGCATTAAACTCCTTACAGAATCCCATGATATTAACACCGGCTTGACCTAGTGCAGGTCCAACTGGTGGAGCTGGGTTAGCTTTTCCAGCAGGAATTTGCAATTTAACAACTTTTACTACTTTTTTAGCCACGAGACACACCTCCTTAAAGTCCGTGATGTGGTAATAGGGGAATCCCCCTCCCACTCAACAACTTCATTCTTTATATGAATGACGAAATAACTAGCTAGCGATCTTGAGTGAACTCAAGACGTACCTTTGCTATATTACCACTTCTATACACTCATTTCAAGCTCTTTTGAATTACAATTTATCGATCTGCGTGAACTCAAGTTCCACAGGTGTTTCTCTGCCAAACATATTAACGAATACTTTGACTTTGCTTTTATCGTAATCAATCTCTTCGATAGAGCCTGTGAAGTTAGCAAATGGTCCATCGATGACCTTGACTGTTTCTTTCAGTTCAAAGTCGATTTCTGTTTTGCGCTCTTCAAGACCCATTCTCTTCAGAATGGTTTCCGCTTCGCCTGGTAATAGCGCTGTCGGCTTTGAGCCTGACCCAGCTGATCCAACGAATCCTGTCACACCCGGTGTATTACGAACCACATACCAAGAGTCGTCAGTCATGACGATTTCCACTAGGACATAGCCAGGGAATACTTTCTTTTTGACCACTTTTTTCTTACCGTTTTTAAAATCAGTTTCTTCTTCTTCTGGTACGACTACGCGGAAGATTTTATCCTGCATGCCCATTGATTCAACACGCTTTTCCAAGTTCGCTTTTACTTTGTTTTCATAGCCAGAGTACGTATGCACAACATACCAATTCTTTTCCATTTTAGATCAGGACTATTCAGTCCTTCCCTCCCCACATTTCATAATGTCTATTTGACGAATATCGAGTACCGGTAAATATTTTCAAGCAATTGAAAAAACCCGTAAAACGGGTTTTTTGGCAAGTCATATTATGATCTATTATAGCACGTTCAGCAGACCATTATTCAAGTATTAATGAATTAATTCGATTAATTGTGAGATTCCTATATCAAGAAAAGAGAAAAAGATTGCAAAGAAGACGACTGTTAAAATAACAGTGATTGTGTAGCGGACCATTTCGTTTTTCTTTGGCCAGCTGACCTTTTTCATTTCTTTCCCGACACTTTTTAAGAAACTGATAATACGCATGTAAAAGACCTCCACAGATTAAAGAACGCAAATCTTACTTCGTTTCTAAATGTGTTTTATGTGAATTACAATTCTTGCAATATTTCTTAACTTCTAATCTTTCAGCTGCTGAAGCAACACTTTTCATTGTCGTATAATTGCGGCTTCCGCAGTCTTTACAGGCTAGAGTAATCTTTTTCCTCATATTTACACCTATTTTCTCGACATCATTTCCTTAGTACCTTATCACAGTGTCGAAAAAGCTGTCAATATGGGTTTGACTAGAGACTGATCTCGCGCAGCTCTAAATATTTCTCTAACTTTCTCTTTACTCTTTGGAGTGCGTTATCAATTGATTTCACATGACGGTTTAAATCTTCAGAAATCTCCTGATAGGATCTGCCATCAAGATAAAGCACAAGTACCTTTCTCTCCAGCTCGCTTAATAGTTCACCCATTTTCATTTCAATATCATCAAATTCTTCTTTGCTAATGATTAGATCTTCTGGGTTAAGCGCTTTAGCACCGGAAATGACATCCAACAATGTTCTGTCCGATTCCTCATCGTATATCGGCTTGTCTAATGATACATAGGAATTTAACGGGATATGTTTTTGGCGAGTAGCTGTTTTAATTGCGGTGATAATTTGGCGGGTAATACATAATTCTGCAAAAGCCTTAAATGAAGTAAGCTTGTCCTCTCTGAAATCGCGGATAGACTTATAAAGTCCGATCATTCCCTCTTGGACAATGTCCTCTCGATCCGCTCCAATCAAGAAATAAGATCTTGCTTTCGCACGTACAAAATTTCGGTATTTCGTAATTAAATAATCTAGCGCATCACTATCTCCGACATGAACCCTTTCAATGACTTGTTCATCTTCCAACTGGCAAAATTGCTCTCTGATGGACTTACCCTTGCTGTTGTTTAGATTCACTTCGATCCCCCCGACCGCACCTAGATAGAAATATTATACATTAATGGTTGAAATATCGCAAGCTATTCCAAGTTACCCCGCCGCCATTTTTCAAACGTTTTCAATACATCTTCTGACAATTCAATTTTGGATGCCGGCTTATTAGAAGTAATCTTTTTGACCCGTGTTTCAATCTTTCGTTCAATCACTTCAATCTCTCTTAAAAGCTCTCGAGCCGACTTGCGAAGAGCACCTTGTCCAAAGATTGCCCACTGTTCCGTAAAATCAGAGGTTGCCACATGAATCTGCGTCCGAATATTATTCAAATCTTGGGCCAGCTTTTCAATCCGCTCATCAGCCGTTTCATTCTCTCTTGTGAAGATGACCTCTACTCGGTGGTTTGTCCGCTTTTTCTCGATTCCTTTGACCATATGGGCATCGAATACGACAATGACTCGATACCCTGTGTATGCTTGATATTCTGCTAAATTTTGAATCAGTACGTCTCTGGCTTCTTCAAAGCTGTTTTCCTTTAAGTGCTGCAAACGAGGCCATGCACCTATCATGTTGTATCCATCGACTAAGAGGATGTCCATCTCTATTCTCCTAACGGATAACGTTTTCGATACACTTCATACATCAATAGACTAGCCGCTACTGATGCGTTTAATGAAGTGACCTTCCCGGCCATTGGCAGTTTAATCAGGAAATCACATTTTTCCTTGATCAATCGACCGATTCCTTTTCCTTCACTGCCGATCACAAGAGCTAGAGGCATTGTTCCATCAAATTGTCTGTAATCCTGCTTAGCAGACGCATCTGTTCCTGCGACCCAGATTCCTCTTTCTTTCATCTCATCAAGAGCTCTTGAGAGATTGGTCACTTTTGCGACAGGAATATGCTCGATTGCCCCAGTGGATGCCTTGGCAACGGTTGTTGTCAAGCCGACTGCTCGCCTTTTCGGAATGACGATCCCGTGTGCACCTACAGCATCTGCCGTACGCATAATGGACCCTAAATTATGAGGATCTTCGATTTCATCTAAAATAAGGAAAAATGGCTGTTCATTCCGCTTTTCAGCGATTTGATACAGATCGTCCAATTCCGCATATTCATATGCCGCTACTTGTGCAACGATTCCCTGGTGCTGACCTGATACCATTTGATCAAGCTTTTTCCTCGGAACATACTGAATGGTGATATTTTGCTTTTTAGCGAGTTCAATGACCTGCTGGGCTTGTCCTTTTACAGTGTTTTCTGCCATCCAGAGCTTGTATAACTCTCTATCTGACTTCAGTGTCTCAATCACTGCATTTTTCCCAATCACATAATCATGTTGCTGACTCATTTGTCTTCCTCCCTGACGTTCCGATTTCAATCGCCTGACTAATCAGCTCTTCTAAGCGTTCGTCCTGCTGTTCAATAAATAAATAACCCATGAGCGCTTCAAGCGCCGTACTATAACGATACGTTTGAACGTCTGTGTTTTTAGGCACTGTGCCAGATTTTGCATTTCTTCCTCTTTTCAGCACCGCTTCTTCCGCCTCAGTGAAAAAGCCTTGCTGCTGAAGCGTAAATAAAATAGCGGCCTGAGATTTAGCTGAAACAATCTTGCTTGCTCGTTTATGCAGCTCATTTGGTTTTGTCGCCCCCGTTTGGAGGAGGTGATGCCTCACATACACTTCAAAAATGGCATCACCCATATACGCAAGCGCAAGTCCGTTCAACTGTTTACCGTCTTTCAGCTTTTCAAAATTCAACATGCCTATTCTCCTCTTTTCCAGCGAGTACCTTGAGGAGTGTCCTCCAATACAATATTCATGCTCTTTAACTGATCACGAATTTGATCAGACAGTGCGAAGTCACGATTTCTTCTAGCTTCATTTCGTTTCTCAATTAACGCTTCTACCTCTTCGTCAAGCGTGTGCTTTTCTTCTAATGAGAAGCCAAGAACAGATGTGATTTCTTGGAACAAGCCGATAAATGCATTGATCACTTCCTCAGAAGTATGGTCATTCTCCATATAGTAATTCGCCTGCTTCGCTAGTTCAAATAAGACAGAGATGGCATTCGCAGTATTGAAGTCATCATTCATTTCAGAAATAAATGTCGCACGCTGCTCTTCAATCTTCGCCAGCCATTCGGTATTGTTGTCTGTTATATTGGTGCTGCTCTCAAGGCGATGATGTAAATTGGCATACGATGTTTTGAGTCTGTTAAAAGCACTCTTTGTACTGTCCAATAAATCAATGGAGTAATTAATAGGGTGACGATAATGAACAGATAACATAAAGAATCGAAGTACATCTGGATCTTGTTCTTTCACAATGTCATGCACCAGCACAAAGTTGCCAAGTGATTTTGACATTTTTTCATTCTCAATATTAATATACCCGTTATGCATCCAATACTTCGCAAAAGGTTTCCCTGTCAAAGCCTCAGATTGGGCGATCTCATTCTCATGGTGAGGGAACGTTAAATCCTGTCCGCCAGCATGAATGTCGATCGTATCACCTAAATATTTTTTGACCATTGCTGAGCACTCGATGTGCCAGCCTGGACGTCCTTCGCCCCACGGGCTATCCCATGAGATTTCCTGATCCTTTGCAGCCTTCCATAAAGCAAAGTCCAGTGCATCTCTTTTCTTTTCACCTACTCGAATACGGGCACCTGTCTTCAGTTCATCAATCGATTGATGAGAAAGCTTTCCGTAGCCTTCAAATGAACGTGTGCTGTAATACACGTCACCATCCGCTTCATAGGCGTAGCCTTTTTCAATCAGTGTGGCGATAAACGCAATGATGTCATCCATATTTTCTGTTACTCGCGGGTGAAGGTCTGCTTTTTTACAGCCTAGTGCACTGACGTCTTCGAAGTAGGCTTGGATAAACCGATCAGCAATGGTCGGGACATCTTCCCCGAGCTCATTGGCTGCTTTGATGAGTTTATCATCCACATCTGTAAAGTTTGATACAAAATTCACATCATAACCGCTGTATTCTAAATACTTACGTACAGTGTCGTATACAATCGCCGGTCGTGCATTCCCGATATGAATGTAGTTATAAACGGTTGGTCCGCACACATACATCTTGACCTTTCCTGGTTCAAGCGGGACAAATTCTTCCTTCTTACGTGTCAATGTATTATAAATATTGATTGTCATGATTGTTCTTCCTTTCTGCTCAATGAAGCCAGCTCGCGTTTTAGCTTTTCCATTTCTCGTTCCAATTCTTTAAAACGATCGGAAACTGGATCTGGCAAATCTTGATGGTTGAGATCACGATTGATTTTCTTTCCATTTTGAACGACCACGCGCCCAGGTATACCTACAACGGTGGAATGGTCTGGGACGTCCTTTAACACAACAGACCCTGCACCAATCTTGGACCCTTTTCCAACTGTAATGGAACCGAGCACCTTTGCACCCGTCGCAATGAGGGCATCGTCTAAAATGGTCGGATGCCGCTTTCCCTTTTCTTTCCCTGTTCCCCCTAATGTCACGCCTTGGAAAACAGTGACGTTGTCTCCAATTTCACATGTTTCCCCAATCACGACACCCATGCCGTGATCAATGAAGAAACGCCTGCCAATGGTTGCCGCTGGGTGAATTTCAACCCCTGTGAAAAATCGGCTGACCTGAGAAATGATCCGCGCAAGAAAATACAGCTTACGTTTATATAATGCGTGCGCGATACGATGAGCCCAAATCGCATGAAGCCCTGAATAGGTTAGCACTACTTCAATATAGCTTCTAGCAGCAGGATCTTGATCAAACACAGTATCAATATCTTCTTTCAGCATTTTGAAAAACACATGCTCCCCCCGTTCTTCCCCATCAATCTCTCTTAGGACTTGCTCTTTTTTTGGACAAATAAAAAAACGCCTCTGCCATACGACAGAGACGTTTTGAAAACGCGGTTCCACTCTGTTTAGAAAGCTCCTTATCTTGCAAGCTTTCTCAACTTAATCCCGTAACGGAGGGTACCGCCCTTGCATACTAACGTACGTGTTCCTCAAGGGTCTTGAGGGTGCATTTCCAACGTCTGCCCATAAGTCTCTTTCAGCCGGTGAAGACTCTTTCTGTGATGGACGAAAACATTGTACTTCTCCCTCGCAACGATTTCCTTATATTTGCTTAATGCGGTTTAATACCGTTTCTTTACCTAGTAGTTCAATACTTTGCGGAAGTTCTGGGCCATGCGTTTGTCCTGTGACAGCCACACGAATTGGCATGAATAGTTTCTTGCCTTTATGCCCTGTTTCTTTTTGTACCGCTTTAATGGCAGCCTTGATTTCATCAGGTGTGAAAGACTCAAGACGTTCTAGCTGACCTGCAAAAGAGGCCATGACTTCTGGTACTTGCTCCTCTGCTAGAACTTCTCTCGCCTCTTGATTATACTCAATTTGCTCCTTAAAGAACAACTCTGTTAACTCAACAATTTCTGCTCCGTAGCTCAATTGTTCGTGATATAGAGAAATAAGTTTGCGTACCCACGTGTTTTCTTCTTCCGTCAGCTGCTCGCTTACCTTGCCAGCCTTTTGAAGATGTGGAAGTGTTAAGGCAACGACTTGATCAAGATCAAGTGCTTTCACGTATTGGTTATTCACCCATTTTAGTTTATGCATATCGAATAGAGCTGGTGACTTAGAAAGTCGGTTGACATCGAAAATATCGATGAATTGCTCTTTTGTAAATAGTTCTTCTTCGCCAACTGGAGACCATCCAAGTAATGCAATGAAGTTAAACAGGGCTTCTGGTAAATAGCCGAGGTTCTTATATTGCTCGATGAATTGAATAATCGATTCATCTCGCTTACTTAATTTCTTACGGTTCTCGTTCACAATCAACGTCATATGTCCGAACAGCGGAACATCCCAGCCAAATGCATTGAAGACCATGATTTGTTTAGGTGTATTCGAAATGTGATCCTCTCCGCGAAGAATGTGAGTCATTTTCATCAAATGATCATCCACTGCTACAGCGAAGTTATAAGTTGGTGTACCATCTTTCTTCACAATGACAAAGTCACCGATGCCGTCTGTTTCAAACGAAATATCACCTTTGACCATGTCGTCAAATTTGATGATTTCTCCCTTTGGCACACGGAAGCGAATACTTGGCTCTCTTCCTTCAGCAATGAGCTTGTCCTCTTCTTCTTTTGATAAATGACTGCATTTACCAGAATATCGAGGCATTTCACTGCGGGCGATTTGTGCTTCTCGCTCTTCTTCTAATTCTTCAGCCGTACAATAGCACTTATAAGCCAAGTCCTTTTCTAGCAGCTCGTCATAATATTTTTTGTAAATATCATTACGCTCTGATTGTCTGTAAGGACCGTAGCCGCCATCTTTATCAATGCTCTCGTCCCAATCAATGCCGAGCCACTGCAAATGACGAAGCTGGCTTTCTTCTCCGCCTTCTACATTACGCTTTTGATCCGTATCTTCGATTCGAATAATAAATTTGCCGCCTTGGCTGCGTGCGAACAAATAGTTGAAAAGAGCCGTTCTAGCATTCCCAATATGTAAATGACCAGTTGGACTCGGTGCATAACGAACACGCACTTCATTTCCCATGAGTTTAACTTCCTTTCATCTGCATCATGTTGTCTGACACCATTTTTTTATAAACGTATTTTATCATCAAATACCATTCTCATCAAAATGGATTTTACTTTTTCTGAAGAAGCACTGTCGCCTGAGAGGCAATTCCTTCGCCTCTGCCTGTAAACCCGAGTTTCTCTGTCGTTGTTGCTTTGACATTTACCTGTGTGACATCTGCCTCAAGCGCTTCTGCGATTTTCTCGCACATCGGTTGAATGTAAGGTGCCATTTTTGGCTTTTGCGCCATGATGGTGCAGTCAATATTCACAAGTGTATAGCCTTTTTCTTTCACTAGTGCCCACACATGCTGAAGTAATTGAAAAGAATCTGCATCCTTAAACTCGGGATCAGTGTCTGGGAAATGTCTGCCGATATCTCCTTCACCAATCGCACCTAGACAGGCATCTGCCACCGTGTGAAGCAGTACGTCAGCATCTGAATGCCCAAGCAGTCCCTTTTCATAGGGAATGGTAACCCCGCCGATAATAAGAGGTCTTCCCTCTGTTAATTGATGTACATCAAAGCCTTGTCCTATTCTCAACATGATCTAGTACCCTCTTTCCGCATCCATAATTGCCTTGGCAACCAGTAAATCATCCGGTGTTGTCAGCTTAATATTGGTATAGTCTCCCTGGACAATATACACACTCTCACCGTGTAATTGTTCCACAAGGCTGGCGTCGTCTGTTCCAAGGAAGCCTGTCCGCTCCGCATATTCATGCGCCTCTTTTAAAATAGAATGACGAAAAGCTTGTGGGGTCTGGACTGCCCACAAGCTCTGACGTTCAATGGTTTGCTCCACTTTGCCTGCTTGAACGCGTTTGATTGTGTCTTTCACTGGTACCGCTACGACTGCGGAGCCTTTTTCAATCGCCGCTTTAACGAGCAAGTCAATCTGTGTATGCTTAATAAAAGGCCTTGCTCCATCATGAACAAGCACGATGTCCGCATCTTTCACAGCCTTCAATCCTTCGTATACACTTTGCTGACGTTCTTCACCGCCAGTGACAAGTGAAACAGGCGTTTGGAAAGCGTGTACCTTTAGTAGCCTTTCAAAGTCACGACGCTCCTCTTCATTGATCGCTAAGATCATGCGTTTGCATTGTGAATGGGCGTCAAACACCTTCAGTGTGTGAATGATGACCGGCATTCTTTTCAATTCAATAAAAAGCTTATTGCGGCCGGCCTTCATTCGTTTCCCCTGCCCCGCAGCCGGAATAACTACTTCATAATACATGTTCGTTCTCCCTTTAGAGCGCCTTCTCCAGAAGTTTTGGCTTCGCAAAAATCATTCTTCCAGCAGCAGTCTGCAGCACACTTGTGACAAGCACATCAATGTCTTTTCCAATGTAATTGCGTCCTTCTTCGACCACAATCATCGTACCGTCATCTAAGTAGGCAACACCTTGGTTATGCTCTTTCCCATCTTTAATAACCTGTACCTTCATTTCTTCCCCAGGCAGTACAACCGGTTTGACCGCATTGGCTAGATCATTGATGTTTAACACTGCTACTTTTTGAAGTTCGCATACTTTATTTAAATTAAAATCATTTGTCACAACAACACCTGAAGTTAATTTAGCGAGCTTCACAAGCTTGCTATCAACCTCTTGAATGTCTTCGAAGTCACCTTCGTAAATTTCAACTTTGATATCCAATTCTTTTTGGATACGATTTAAAATATCAAGACCTCTTCGGCCTCTATTTCTCTTTAATACATCAGAAGAGTCTGCAATATGCTGTAATTCCTCGAGAACAAATTGAGGAATCACCATAATTCCTTCTAAAAATCCAGTTTGACAAATATCTGCGATTCTTCCATCAATGATAACACTTGTGTCTAAAATTTTCAGCTTTTTATCTTCTATTTCAGGTTCATCATCAGCTCCGCCTTTTTTCTTGCTGACCTTTGCAGATCGAGAGAACAGCCCCATCATTTCATCCTTCTTCTTAAACCCTACCTGAAATCCAAGGTATCCTAAAAAGAAAGCCAGGAAAATCGGAATAATGGTACCAAAAATATGATATGGGATATTGTTTAGCGGGATCACGTTTACAATAAGATATGCTAGAATAAGTCCAAATACTAATCCGAAACTTCCAGATATAAGATCAGGAAGAGGCGCCTTCAATAGAGAATCTTCGATCCATTTCATCCAATTCACAACATAGCCTGTGCACCATTTACCGATGATGAAGAATACAGCAGCTCCTATTAGTGCTGAAGAGTAAGCATTTGTTATGAAAGGTATGTCCTTTACATTTAACAGCAGAAATAGCTCTGGAATGATAAAAATCCCCACAACTGCACCAAAAATGATAAAAAACGCCTGAACGATTCTTTTTAACATACCTTCACCTCCTTTATTTTTCATCTGTCAATCCACCTTCATCTGACATTGATATATGTTTAAGTTTTCTATCATGATCAACAGAAAACAAAAAGCATCATTAATATACCCATATTCATCCATTTTTAACCGTGATTGAGAAAAATTTCTCTTTTTATAGCTGACGGTCAATATAATGTTTTTCTTGTAACCTTTTTAATCCTTTTTTTATCTTTTTCGCTCTTACTTCTCCAATTCCTTCTACTTCATCCAATTCTTGTACATCCGCTTCCATAATTCGGTCTAACACACCAAACGCTTCGACCACATTTTCGACAATAGGCATTGGCAGTCTAGGGATTTTGTGAAGTAATCTGTACCCTCTTGTGTACACATAATCGTCAACATTTGTAGAAGCTGGATATCCAAGTAACTTGTACAGAATAGAATCATCTAAAAGCTCAAAGCTAGACATATCTTGGAGTTGTTTAAGCAAAGTATATGGATCTTTAATCTTTTCTTTCACGTAATCTTTAATAAATAAAGCCGCTTCCTGCTCCATATCTGTAATCAGCTCATTGACTTGAAGGCGGATCAAGTGTCCTTCTGTTCCGAGCTCTTTGATATACATATTAATCTCATTTTTGATTCTGAGCACCATTTCATAGCGATGCAGCACGGATAGTACATCACCAAAGGTGACAAGCTCTTCAAATTCTAGGGCGCTTAACGCTGAAATGGCGTGATCTAAAATGGTTTTATATTTCTCAAGTGTTTGAATGGCTTGATTGGCCTTTGTTAAAATAAAGCCGATATCTTTCAACGTATAACGACGATTCCCTTGGTATAAAGTAATGACGTTTCTCCGTTCAGAAATGGCAATGATTAAGCAGCCTGTCTGCTTGGCTACACGTTCAGCCGTTCGGTGTCTCATGCCTGTTTCTGATGAATGAATCGTTGCATCTGGCATCAGCTGTGTATTCGCATACAAGATTTTTTGACCAGAATCGCTTAAAATAATGGCCCCATCCATCTTGGCCAATTCATATAAGTGTGCTGGGGAGAAGGCGGAATTAATGTGAAATCCTCCATCTACCACACTTTTTACTTTGTCGTTATAACCAACAACAATGAGCCCGCCAGTATTGGCTCTCAGGACATTTTCAATCCCTACTCGCAAAGGTGTCCCTGGTGCCACAAACTGTACGATATCTAAGAGATCAACTTCTCTCGCTCCTTTTTTCTCTTTTTCCATTTCTATGATCCCCCTAGTGAAATACGAAGTGCCTCCGCTACATTTTCTACACCGACTAACTCAATCCCTCTCGGCTTTTTCCATCCGTCTATATTCGCCTGAGGAATAAACATTCGCTTAAATCCTAGTTTAGCAGCTTCCTGCACACGCTGTTCAATTCTTGATACTCTTCTGACTTCTCCCGTCAGACCAACTTCTCCTATAAAGCAATCGGCTTGTTGCGGCGCTGCGTCTTTAAAGCTTGACGCAATACTGACGGCAATGGCCAGGTCAATCGCTGGTTCGTCAAGCTTCACACCGCCTGCAACCTTTAAATACGCATCTTGGTTTTGCAGCAGCAGCCCTACACGTTTTTCTAAAACGGCCATTAGCAATGACACACGATTATGATCAAGGCCTGTAGCCATTCTCCGTGGATTCCCAAAGCTTGTCGGCGAAATTAATGCTTGTATCTCCACAAGAACAGGTCTTGTTCCTTCCATTGAAGCAACAACACACGAACCAGATACACCTGCTGACCGCTCTTCTAAGAAAATTTCTGATGGGTTTAATACTTCCGTGAGCCCTTCTTCTCTCATTTCAAAAATCCCTAATTCATTCGTTGAACCAAATCGGTTTTTCACTGCTCGTAAGATGCGAAACGTATGATGCCGCTCCCCTTCAAAATAAAGAACCGTGTCCACCATATGCTCTAAAAGGCGTGGACCTGCGATCGAGCCTTCTTTGGTCACGTGACCAACGATAAAAATCGGAATACCATTCGTCTTGGCAATCTTCATCAGCTGCGCTGTGCATTCTCTTACCTGAGAAACAGATCCAGGAGCTGACGTAATATCGCTTTGATAAACGGTTTGAATCGAGTCCACCACAACAAAAGCGGGTTTCATCTCTTGTATAGAAGACGTTATATACTCCATATCGGTTTCAGCCAAAACATGTAAAGAGGTGCTATCAATGCCGAGGCGATCCGCTCTTAGCTTCGTTTGTTTAATGGACTCCTCACCAGATATGTATAACACATTCTGATTTTGGTCTGAGAGCTGTGCTGATACTTGTAATAATAATGTGGACTTCCCAATCCCAGGGTCTCCGCCAATGAGAACGAGAGAGCCTTTGACAATTCCACTTCCTAATACTCGGTTAAATTCTTCTAAATTCGTTTTAATTCGGGGTTCTTCGGATGTTTCAATTGCAGAAATAGGTGAAGGTTTTTGAATGGTTTGAACAGAATGATTAAAAGCACTTCGACGGTTTGCCGGCTCTTTGCGAACGACCTCTTCTGTCATACTGTTCCACGTGCCGCAGCCGGGGCATTTCCCCATCCATTTGGCTGACTCATAACCGCACGTTTGGCATATAAATTTTGATTTTGTCTTAGCCATAGATTGAAGAATACAACTCCTTATACTGGTCAGAAAATAAGTAAAGGGAGGCATACACCTGACTGGTATGCCTCACACTTTTTTCTTACTATATTAGTTCGTAGCAGCCGTTGCTTTTACGACAATTTCTCCATCTTCTACATCTAATACGATATGTTGACCCTTTTCAATATTACCTTTCAGCAATTCCTCAGAAAGTCGATCCTCAACGTGCTTTTGAATCGCTCTTCTTAACGGACGAGCACCATACTCAAGGTCTACACCTTCGTCGACAATCTTCGCTTTTGCTGCTTCTGTCAGTTCAATTGAGAGGTCTTGCTCTTTTAACCGTTTTGTTAATTGATCAGACATGAGAGACACAATCTCTTTTAGATGTTTCTTTTCAAGCGAGTGGAAGACAATGATTTCATCAATACGGTTGATGAATTCCGGTCTAAACGCACGTTTCAACTCACCCATGACTTTGCCTTTCATATCTTTGTAATTTTGACCTTCATCCTGCACGTTAAAGCCAACATATTTATTGCGCTTGAGTTCACTAGCTCCAACGTTTGAAGTCATAATCAAAATGGTATTTCTAAAGTCAACTGTACGTCCTTTAGAATCAGTAAGACGGCCATCTTCTAACACTTGCAATAGGATATTAAACACATCAGGATGCGCCTTTTCAATCTCATCTAAAAGCACAACAGAATAAGGTTTTCTTCTCACTTTTTCCGTCAGCTGGCCACCTTCATCATAGCCAACATAGCCTGGAGGTGATCCCACAAGTCTTGATGTAGAATGTTTCTCCATGTATTCAGACATATCAATACGGATCATCGCTTCTTCATCACCGAAAATAGACTCGGCCAGTGCTCTCGCAAGCTCAGTCTTACCCACCCCTGTTGGACCTAAGAAGATAAAGGAGCCAATTGGACGTTTCGGGTCTTTTAGACCAGCGCGAGCACGTCTCACAGCTTTCGCTACAGCGACAACCGCTTCATCCTGCCCAATCACGCGAGAATGGAGCAATTGTTCCATATTCAGAAGCTTATCTGTTTCGGTTTGAGCAATTTTCGAAACAGGCACTCCCGTCCAGCTAGAGACAACCATTGCGATATCATCTACAGATACCTCAGAATTCTCTTGTCCCTGCTTTTCTTTCCACGATTTTTTTGTGACTTCTACTTTTTCACGCAAGCGCTGCTCTGTGTCACGAAGGGAAGCTGCTTTTTCAAATTCTTGACTTTGAACAGCCGCATCCTTTTCCTTACGTACTTCATCCAGCTTTTGCTCTAGTTCCTTTAGATTAGGCGGTGTCGTGAATGAACGTAACCGTACCTTCGAACCTGCCTCATCAATTAGATCAATCGCCTTATCTGGAAGGAAACGATCAGAGATATAACGGTCAGACAGCTTCACTGCCGCATCAATCGCTTCATCTGTAATGGACACACGGTGATGTGCTTCATAACGATCTCTAAGACCTCTCAAGATTTGAATACTTTCATCAACGGACGGCTGATCCACTTGAATTGGTTGGAAACGACGTTCAAGTGCTGCATCCTTCTCGATATATTTACGGTACTCATCTAACGTTGTAGCCCCGATACATTGAAGCTCACCACGTGCCAGGGATGGTTTCAGAATATTAGACGCATCAATCGCACCCTCTGCTCCACCTGCACCAATCAGTGTATGAAGCTCATCAATGAAGAGAATGATATTTCCAGCCTGACGAATTTCGTCCATGACTTTTTTCAAACGGTCCTCGAATTCACCACGATATTTCGTTCCCGCTACAACGGTTCCCATATCAAGTGTCATCACTCGTTTATCACGCAGGATTTCAGGCACTTCGTTATGAATAATTTGCTGTGCAAGACCTTCTGCGATCGCGGTTTTACCAACACCAGGCTCACCAATCAGAACAGGGTTATTCTTTGTTCTTCTGCTTAGTACCTCAATGACACGTTGAATTTCTTTACTTCGGCCAATGACAGGGTCCAAGCTGTCCTCTTTCGCAATAGCCGTTAAGTCTCTTGCCAAGCTATCTAATGTTGGTGTATTTGCATTGCTATTCGATCCTGCCGCTGATGCACCAGTTTCATTGCTGCCAAGCAGCTGCAACACTTGCTGACGTGCTTTATTTAAGCTCACTCCGAGGTTATTTAAGACACGGGCAGCTACACCCTCTCCCTCACGAATAAGACCTAAAAGAATATGTTCTGTCCCTACATAGGAATGACCTAGCTTTCTTGCTTCATCCATAGAAAGCTCCGTGACCTTCTTCGCTCTAGGCGTATAATGAGGAATAGCTTGAGACACCTCTTGCCCTCTTCCAATCAAGCTTTCGACTTCTTTTTGGATTTTATCTGAAACAAGGCCCAGTGCTTCTAACGCTTTTGCGGCGATGCCCTCACCCTCACGTACAAGACCAAGTAAAATGTGTTCTGTTCCAATGTTCTTATGGCCTAGGCGAATGGCTTCTTCTTGTGCAAGTGCTAATACCTTTTGAGCTCTTTCAGTGAATCTTCCAAACATCATATCGTTTCATCCTCCTGTCCATTCCTATGCATTTCTAAGCGCAGCCTTTCTCTAATAATCGCTGCTCGTTTTATATCTCGTTCATTTGGCTCCAAAGCTCCTCCTGAATATTGTTGAAGGAAGCCAGGCTGTGTCAAAATCATGAGTTCATTCAGTATATTACTTGAAAGCCCCTTAATGATACCTAAATCAATTCCAAGCCGCACATCTGACAAACACTTTGCCGTTTCTTTTGATTCAATCATACGACAATTGGCCAATATCCCTAAGGAGCGGTACACTCTGTCCTCAAGTTCAATTTTAGACGTTTGATATAAGGCTTTTCGTGCAGATCGCTCTTGTTCAATAAGCTGAGCGGTCACACTATTCAAATCATCCACAATATCTTCTTCTGATTGACCAAGTGTCATTTGATTTGAGATTTGAAAGATGTTTCCTATTGCTTCGCTACCCTCACCATAAATTCCTCTGACGACAAGACCTAATTGATTAATTGCAGGAATAATCCGATTCATTTGTCGTGTGAGAGCTAATGCTGGTAAGTGCATCATGACCGAAGCCCTAATACCTGTACCTACATTGGTCGGACAGCTTGTTAAGTATCCTCGCTTTTCAGAAAACGCATAGTCCACTTGCTCTTCAATCCAGTCGTCTACCTGATTAGCCACTTTTAGCGCATTGGCCAGTTGAAAACCTGGGAACAGGCATTGGATACGAATATGGTCTTCTTCATTTAGCATGACACTGATTTCCTCGTTTTCAGAAAGCAAGCAGCCGCCAAATCTTGATTCTGCCAAGTTGGGGCTAATCAAATGCTTTTCAACAAGTACCCTCTTTGCTAAAGGCTGCGTTTCATTCATTCGAATCAGAACAAAGTTTCCAACGTCCTTCACTTCCTGGCTCGCAAACTTCTGCTCAAATTGCTGGAGAACAGCTTCAGCCTCCTCTTGAGAAAACTGAGTTGGGAAACGAACATGCTCTAGATTGCGTGCTAGCCGAATACGACTGCTTAGAACAATGTCACTTTCTGGTCCTTTTTGTTTCATCCATTGACTTAAAGCGTCTTGAATAAAATGCTGGAGCGACATGTCGTTAATCTCCCTCCCTCTGCTGAGATTGCTCATGCTCTAATGCACGAATTTGATCTCGAACTTCCGCTGCTTTTTCGAACTCTTCCTGTTCAATCAACTGCTTCAGCTCTTGCTGCATCAACTCAAGTTTCCGACGTACATGCAGACTGCCGGCAATCCGTTTAGGAACTTTTCCAGTATGGGCTGTATTTCCACTATGGACTTTCCGCAAAACAGGATTCAGGTACTGATCAAATGTACGGTAACATTCTGCACAGCCAAAACGGCCTGTTTTTCTGAACTGCTGAAAGGTTAAGCCACACTTAGGACATTGATCCACTTCTCTCGCTTCTTGAAAAATAGATGACCCTTGGTTAGCACTTGTGGTAAAGCTAGGATCAATATTCAGTAAGCCTGATAATAAGTTGTGAATCGAGAAACCTTGGTTTCCACTCATAGTATATGAATCACTGTTTTCTTTTGCACATTGTTCACATATGTGCATTTCTTGTTTTTCTCCATTTATAACTTTTGTAAAGTGAAAAGTGGCTGGTCTCTCATTGCATTCTTGACAAATCAATCTTTTCACCCGCTTTACTTTAATTTCAAAGCATTTAACATCGCTTTCATCATCCGAGCCCGCAGTTCATCTCGTTCAGGTAAATCAATGTGCAAAACTGAACGGTCCATGACACTGATCATCATCTTAGCTTCTCTTTCAGATAGAATGTTGTTTTCTACAAGACGCATGATGATATGATCAGATGCAGCCTGTGATAAACGATGATATATTTGGGAAATAATGTTGTTCAATAAGTCGACTTCATCATTCATTTTGACTTTAATGATGCGGATATAGCCACCGCCGCCACGCTTACTTTCAACGATATAGCCTCTTTCGCTCGTGAAGCGTGTATTGATAACATAATTAATTTGTGAAGGTACGCATTGAAACTTATCTGCAATCTCATTGCGCTTAATTTCTAATATTTCTCGACCATTCTGATCCAAGACTTCCTTCAAATACTGCTCGATGATATCAGAAATATTTTGTGCCACTCCGCCTCCTCCTCCATTGACTTTGACTATATTTGACTTTAATCTTACTATAAATTTTTTCGATCGATTTTTCAAGATAATCGCTCAACTAACAATATTATTTCCACATTTATATGGTGTCAAACCTCTCAAAAACACAAAAAAGACCAGTTCCGTCTGGAACTGATCCTTAGAAAGGCTTGGCGGCGTCCTACTCTCACAGGGGGAAACCCCCAACTACCATCGGCGCTGAAGAGCTTAACTTCCGTGTTCGGTATGGGAACGGGTGTGACCTCTTCGCTATCGCCA
>NZ_JBSPZB010000021.1:0-72037 GCF_053851875.1 Bacillus sp. A015 | reverse complement strand
AAGCACTTCTGCCCCGCAGTCTTCCAGCATGTACGCAATGCGCTGCGCTGGATAATCGGCATCAATCGGAACGAATGCCGCACCAGCCTTGAGAACGCCAAGGACGGCGGCCGTCATGTCAAGGGATGGGCGGGTGAGAATGCCGACGCGATCTCCTGGTTTTGTGCCGTTTGAGATGAGTCTTGAAGCGACTACATTTGCCCGGTTATTCAGTTCTTCATATGTCCAGCTGGTTCCGCAGAAGACTGCCGCTTTTTGATGAGGTGCTCCATGTGCCTGTGCCTCAATCAATGCATGAACGGTTTGATCTGACGGAACGTCCAGGACAGGCCCTGACCATTCGCCGAGCAGTTTTCGCTGCTGCTGTGGTGATAATAATTGCATCTGATCTAACGATTGATCTGGTGCTGACACCATTTGTTCAATCAAGTAAAGGAAATACTCTTTCCACTTCACAATCGACGACTGTTGAAAGATAGAAGAATTAAAATCAAACACAAGCTCTATTTGATCAGCAGATTCATTTCCAGTTAAGGTCAAATCAAATTTAGCAATATTCTCTTCGAATGGCTGTGGAATAATATGAAGTCCATCCATCGACAAGTCACGGATATCCGCATTTTCCATTGAGAACACCACATCAAAGATTGGATGGCGGCTTGTGTCTCGAACCGTTTGCACTTGGTCCACCAATTCTTCAAACGGGTACAGCTGATGTTCGTTTGCCTCTAACACAAGCTGATGAACATTTGACGCAAATTCAGCAAATGTCTGATGTCCTGCTGGCTTCGTTCTAAGTGCCAGCGTATTCACAAACATGCCGATCACCGATTGAATATCAGGATGGGTTCTGCCCACAACCGGAGAACCGATCATGATATCTTCCTGTCTCGCAAGCTTGCTTAAAAGGGTGCTGTAGCAAGCAAGCAGGACTGTATAAGTCGTACTGTTGAGTGACCTGACTAGCTCATCCAATTGTGCTTTAAGCGAGCCATCGATCGTAAATGCGATGCGATCTCCTGCGAATGTCTGCACTTTTGGCCTTGGCAGGTCTTCCGGCAATGCCAGTACAGGCAGTTCTCCGCGTAATTGCTCCAGCCAAAACGCCTGTTCAGCACCTTTTTGCGCAACAGATGCCTCACTTTTTGACCAAACAGCATAATCCTTATATTGAACAGGTAAGTCCTCTAGCTTGTCTCCTCGATACAAGGTTGAAAGCTCCTCAATTAAAATACCGACAGACGCACCATCTGAAATGATGTGATGCATATCAATCAGTAAATAATGGACATTTACGGAAACAGACACAAGACCCACTCTGAGTAGAGGCGCTTTTTCTAAATCAAATGGTCGGATAAAGTCATTCATTAATTGCTGAATGTCTCGGCCGTTCCCTTCGATTTTTTCAATGTCTACAGAGACATTTGTTTCAACCCGCTGAACAGGTTCACCCTGAACAAAATCAAAGCTTGTACGGAACGCTTCATGACGACGAACAAGCTGTTCAATGGCTTTTTCAAATCGTTTTTCATCAAATACGCCTTCAAGCTTTAAGGCAGCTGGCATATGATAGCTTTGCTCAGCATCGGTCATTTTCTCCAGAACGTACAGTCTTTTCTGAGCAGACGTCACTGGATAATAGGCCGCCTCTTCCACTTTCTCCACTCGCTTGATTTCCTTTTGATCCGCTTGATCAACCACAAGGGCAAATGCCTCTAATGTTGGGGATTCAAATAAAGACTTCAAGGTGAGCTCCACCTGCATCTCTTCGTACAGCCTGTTCAGCATTTTCATGCCGCGCAGCGAATGGCCCCCGCATTCAAAGAAATGATCGTGCCTGCCGATTTGCGGCACTTCAAGTACTTCCTCCCAAATGTGTGCCAACGAACGCTCTGTCTCCGATTGAGGAGGGACGTATTCATTTGCTGCGTGCTCACTTAGATCAGGCGCCGGTAAAGCCCGTCTGTCTACCTTGCCGTTACCCGTCAGCGGAAGCTCGTCTAATTGCATGAAGAAGGCCGGTATCATATATACAGGTAATTCACGTCCTACTTGCTCACGTAAATCAGACAATGAGACAGAACCTTCTGCTGTGAAATACGCACATAATGTATCATTTGATGCTGCAATTACGACGGCTTCCTTCAGTTGCGGGTGTCGCAGCAGCTGGTGTTCAATTTCTCCAAGTTCAATTCGCTGTCCTCGAATTTTGACTTGATGATCGATCCGTCCGATGAATTCAATATCTCCATTTGACAGCCAACGTGCAAGATCACCCGTTTTATACATGTTCTCACCAGGACGGAAAGGATTTTTGACAAACTTTCCGCTTGTGAGTTCTGGCTGCCCATAATATCCTTTCACCAGTCCATCACCAGCGACACACAGCTCTCCTGCAACACCTGGCGGCTGCACATGCCCAAATTCATCAACAATATAAACAGCTGTTTGACTCACTGGCTTTCCGATTGGGATAGATAGCGCCTGTTCCTCAATGCGATTCACAGGATAATACGTGGTGAAAATCGTGCTTTCAGATGGTCCATACATATGAACAAGCTTGTCTTCCCCAACCGTTTCAAGCGCTGACACGACATGAGGCACAGAAGCACGTTCTCCTCCAAACAGAACTTTTCTTACGTTCTTCAGGCTGTCCTTTTTCATATCAATGAGTAAGTGAAAAAGAGCTGTCGTGATCATTAAAATGCTGACTCTTTCTTTCTCGATCGCTCCAGAAAGCTCATTCATGTTTAAAATGTTGTCTTTTGGCAGAACAATGAGTTTCGCTCCGTTTAATAAAGCACCAAACACATCAAACATAAAGGCATCAAATACATAGTTTGAGAGGCTCATCACCGTGTCTTCATGATGAATGGTGAGATAATTCGATTGCTTCACCGTTCTCAAAATGTTCCGGTGTGTCACCATGTTCCCTTTAGGCTTGCCTGTTGTACCAGATGTATAGGTCAAATTCGCCAAGTCCTCAGGTGAAACACGTACAGCTGTATTTCTTTTTGATTGCTGATCAACAGCCTGATCTTCTGTTTCTATAATTGTTCCCTCAAAAGCAGTGAGCACCGAGCGATGACGCAGCACCTGATGTGTCAGTAAAAATTGTGCATCGCTATCTGACAAAAAGTACTTCACGCGCTCATCAGGGAAATCGGGATCGATGGGTACATAGACACCGCCCGCCTTTAGTACAGCGAGAACAGACAACACCATCTCATTGGATCGTTCAAAGAATAAGGCCGCTTTCATCCCTTTTTCAAAACCATTTTCACGTAAATAATGAGCCAGCTGGTTCACTCGGTCATTCAGTTCTTGATAAGAAAGAACCTCACCTTTACATTGCAGTGCAGGTTTTTGACCATGTTGCTGCACCTGTGCTTCAAACTGCGTCACAATGGTTTCTTCCGCAGGATAAGGCGTAGGTAACGGGTTCCACCTATTCAGTTGAGCTTCCACCTCTTGTTCAGACAGTAAACGATAGGAACGAATGGCTTTCTCCGGCGTTTTGACCATCTGCTCCAAAAGATAAACATAATGCTTGAGCATCTGCTCTGCTGTACTTCGTTTAAATAAGGCCGTACTGTAATCGAGAACGAAGGATACACCATGACCTGACTCCATCGCTTGCAGTGTTAAATCAAATTTCGCAATATGGAAATTGGTTTCTTCGACTTCGACTTTCATTTCTCCAATATGCTGGGCTGGCGAATGATCCGGCGTCAGGGTAAAGACGGTATCAAATAATGGATGGCGGCTAAAATCTCTTTGCACATTCAGCTTTTCAAGCAACCGCTCAAATGGGTATTGCTGATGCTCAAACGCCTTCATCGTCTTTTCCTTTACATGCTCAATCAACTGCGTCATTGTTCTGTTCGGATCAACCTCTGACCGCAAAGCAAGTGTCTGGACAAACATGCCGATCATGTCATTCAGATCTGCATGCACACGCCCTGCTGTTGGTGTCCCGACCACAAATTCCTTTTGACCTGTGTATTTCGCAAGCAATGTATAGTAAGCAGAAAGCAGAACCGTATACAGTGTCGTGTGATGATTTGCTGCAAGCTCCTGTAATTGATCTTTTAACGTTTCATCTATTTCTTTGATTACACGACCCCCTGCGAAGGATTGAACAGCTGGACGCTGATGATCTGTTAGCAGCTGTAAAGCGGGAATATCTCCCGAAAATTCTTGCAGCCAAAATGCCTCTTCTTTTTGAAAACCTTGATCTGCCTGGTGTTCTTGCCATACAGCATAATCTTGATATTGAAGCTTCAATGGCGCTTTGACCGATCCCTCGTAAGCATCTGACAGCTCACGCAGCATCAAATCGATCGAAAGACCATCTGAAATCAAGTGATGCATATCGAAAAAGAGCAGGTGCTCCTGATCATGTAATGACTGCAAGCCAATACGAAGAAGTGGTGCACACGCAAGATCAAAAGGCCTGACAAATTGTTGCATGTTTTCTTGCATCGTGCCGCCTGTCAGCTGCTCTATTTGAAATGGCACTGATGGAGCTACCCGCTGACGAGGGACACCTTTGATTGTATGAAAAGAAGTGCGCAGTATATCATGACGTGTAATCAGTCTTTCAAAGGCTTCAGTCAGCTTTTCTCGCTGCAGTGTTCCTTTTAACCGCACAACAGCTGGCATATGGTATGCAATGCTCTGCTTCTGCTCTAATTGACTCACCATATAGACGCGCTGCTGTGGAAGTGACAACGGATAATCGGCGGCAATCGGTGCTTTCGGTATGACCGTTTGAGCGGATTTTTCCGCTTGCTCAATATAGGCGGCCAATGCGGCAATCGTCTGCTGTTCAAATAAAACAGACAACGGCACTTCTACTTGAAAAGCCCGCTGAATATGTGTGAGTACTGTCATCGCTTTGAGCGAATGCCCGCCTCGATCGAAGAATGAATCATATACACCGATCTTCTCTTGATCAAGAACTTCTTCCCACAAACGAACAAGCTCCGTTTCCACATCGTTTCTAGGCGCTACATAAACAGCACTGACAGCCTTGTCTCCTTTTAATGCGGCGAGTGCACGCCGGTCGACTTTTCCGCTTACTGTGAGTGGAAATACATCGAGTTCTTTAAAATAGAGAGGCATCATATAAGCAGGAAGCTGCTGTTTGATAGCGGCTTGCAGCGTGTCCACTGACACACCTTCTTGCTGGACCCGGTAATAAGCACTTAACGCTTTTTCACCATCCGCCTCATCAACCACAAGTACGACAGCCTGACCGACTCCCTCTACCTGCTCCATCACCGATTCAATTTCGCCTGTTTCTATGCGGTAACCCCTAATTTTCACTTGATCATCCATTCTGCCAAGATAATCAATCGTGCCATCTGGAAGCCATCTGACGAGATCCCCTGTTCGATACATTCGATCATGTGGAGAAAACGGGTCGCCCGTAAATACCTGCTCCGTCAATTCAGGCTGATTCACATAGCCTCGTCCAACACCTATCCCCGCAATGCATAGCTCTCCAGCAGCCCCCTGCACCTGCAATTGATCATGTTCATTTAAAATATAAATACGGTGATGTCCAAGCGGCTTTCCAATCGAGACATAACGCTGTTCAGATAATTCCCGCAGTTCATTGAGGTCTAGGCGATGAACCGCCGCATCCACACACGTCTCTGTCGGACCATACACATTCCATAGATTAAAATCAGGCTGACTCATACGAACAGCTTCGATCAGAGACTGCGCCGCTTTCGCAGGGAGTGCTTCTCCTCCAATCAACATGTGAGTCAATGACAGCCCGCTCAAATCCGCTGCAAGTAAAAGCTGCACATGCGCCGGCGTTCCATCCGCTGCTTCAATTTGATGTTTTTGATAATAAGCCGCTAGCTGAACACCATTTCTCGTCGATTCTCTTGGGACGATATGAAGCGTATGCCCAAATAAAAGGGCAGCAAAGATTTGTTTCACCGATGCATCAAAATGGAATGGTGCAAGAAGCGCCATTTGAAGCTCACTGGCCTCTTGATACATTTCATGATGCAAAGCATGGACCAAATGATGCAGCTGAAGATGCTCAATCATGACGCCCTTTGGCTTCCCAGTCGTACCCGATGTATAAATCATATAAGCCAAATCCTCGGGTGCCGTCTGATCTACGAGCTCAGGCATCAGGTCATCACCTAATAAAATATGCTGCTGCACGATCATTTTCTCCGAGATGGCTGGGTACTTTTGAGCTAACGATTCCTCTGTTAAAACGATGGAAGCACCTGAATCCTCTACAATAAATTGAATGCGCTCCTCAGGTAATGCCGGATCAATCGGTACATACGCCCCGCCAGCCTTTAATATGCCGAAGATCGCCACCATGGCATCTGCCGTTCGATCCATTAAAACCGCAACAGGTACATCATGCGAAATACCTTTCATTTGTAAAAATCGTGCCAGCTTTTCTGCCTTTTGATACAGCTCACCATAAGTCAATGTTCCATTTTCCGCTACAACGGCAGCCCGCTCTGCATACTTGTTTGCTGCCTCATCAAATAACTGATGAACCGGTTTCGCTGCTGGTAGTTCAAACGATTCTCCCTCAGATAATTGCAGCAGCTCCTTTTGCTCACCTGCTGGAAGTAAAGGCAATGTCCCGATCAGCTGATCAGGCTGAGAGACCGCCGCTTCCAGCAATATCGTGAACCGATCAAACATCTTACTCATATCTTCTTCACTGAATAAATCTGTACGGTAATCCAAATCAATGGTCAATGTATCTGTATCCCAGCGGTCTTTCACATGAATCGAAATATCATTCATTCCGCTCCCACTAAAAATCGGTTCAGTAATGAAAGACAGATTCTCTTTTTTCTGCCACTGCATGACCTGATATTCTAAAGAAATATCAAAAAGGCGCCCTGTAAACCCTTCTCTTTCTCGCAAATCATTCATGAGCAGATTATAAGGGTACTTTTGGTGACGCAATATCTTCATTTGATCCGCCATGACCTGCTTCACGAAATCAAGAAAGGATTGTGACCCATGAACAGATGCGCGCATTGGGATCGTAGAAACAAACATACCAATCATCTTTTTTTCTTTGGCATTCGTCCGGTTGCCCATAAAGGTTCCAAGGACCACGTCCTCCATGCCGCTAAATCGATGTAAGTAAATATAAACAGTGGACATAAACATAGAAAGCATACTGACTTTCTGTTCTTCACAAAAGACACGAAGCTTCTCCTTCAAAGAATCTGGGATATCCCCCGAAAATCGCTCCGCATGTAAACTCATCTCGTATCCCTTATGCGGTTTTAAAGAAGCGAAATCTGGAATATGATCAAATTGCCCGTTCCAAAAAGCTTGGTCTTTTTGAAAACGTTTAGAAGATTCATAGGCTTGCTCACTCATAATGTGATCAACGAAGGAAATCTCCTCAACTGGCGAAATGTCTCCCCCGTGCAGCATGTCATGGTATAAATCGATGATGCGATTTCCCATCAAGATAATGGAAATACCATCTGCCACAATATGATGTGCTTTACAGAACAGCCAGCACTCTTGATCACTGATTTGAAAGACCGTAAATTCAATCAAGGGGCTGTCAATCAACGGCATCGGCTCACGGATTTGCTCGTTCGCCCAAGCCCTCACATCCTCTTCACTCCAGCCTTTCACCATGCGAATCGGCTGCTTCTCATATGGTTTGATATATTGAACAGGCTCCCCCTGTTCATTTCGATACACAAGCCTTAAACGAAGAGAGTCAGTTTGGCGAATGTACTCTTGAAGAACGTCAACGATCAAAGAGGGATTCAGACCTGATACCGATCTCAACCTGGCGAATCCGCCCAAATTAGAAATACTTGTACCTGGATAAAATTTTTCCGTGTAGAATACTCTCTTTTGCGCATGTGTTAAGGGGTAATAAACTGTATTCATTCTTATCCTCCGCCTCTTCTATGTTTTCTCCACCAACGTGATACCCTGCACCCTCTATATCAAAAGAACCAAGTCTATTTCATTAAAATAGATGAAATAACGGAAAAGGAGCCCACCCCGAATAAAACGGAGGGACTCCCATTTTGATTCGGTAACCTGCCGACCATAGCAAAAAGCAACTTTTACCTTAGGACATGGCTTTGCGTCTCTACGTTTCCATAGATTTGCCTTTTTCTTCTTTTCTTTTAGATATTTTCTATTTACGTCCACTTTATATGAAATTATTGTTTTTTTCACCGAAAAATGGGTGTAAAGATTCATGCGTTATACCGAAGGGATCACATCATAATTTACGATATTTACCGAAAATAACTAATAATAGTTGCGCATCACCGAAAATAATCGACTAAACACCGCAAAAATTTCATGTTTTCCCTTAAATTTTGCAAATATGACCGAAAATGTAGGAGAGAGGTCTCCTTTCATTCCCCGTAATTTCTTAAATCTTAAGAACTATATTCCCTGAAACTTTGAAAATTTTTACCATAAAAAACAATACAAAAAGAGCTGCCATTTCAAATGACAGCTCCTTGTTTCTTCATTATATTTACATCACCTTAGACAGACCAATCGTTTTCTCAATAATGAGCAACGCAATGATAGAAATGATAATAAATATGACGGATATCGCATTGACACTTGGATCAAAGGTTTGTTCAATGTAATTAAACGTCCTCACTGGAATCGTAATGGTTTGGGGAGAGGAGACGAACAAACTGATCGATATTTCCCCAAATGACGTCACAGCTGAAAACACTCCGCCTGCAATGATCCCTGGCTTGATCAAAGGCAGTGTCACTCGAAAGAATGTGCGAATGGGTCCTGCGCCAAGATTCATTGAAGCTAGCTCAAGTCGTGGATCAAGATTCGAGACACTGACGCCTACCGTTCGAACCACATATGGAAAACCAATGATGACGTGACCAATGACTAGCGCCCACAAAGAACCCGTAAAGCCCATAGCTGTAAACAAATAAAGCATTGCAATCCCTAACACCACCTGAGGAATCATGAGAGGTGACAAAATAAAGGCTTGGATGGCCTCCTTCCCCTTAAAGGAAAGCCTCGCTAAAGCATACGAAGCCATTGTTCCTAAAAGAACAGTAAGAGGCGTCACGATGAGTAGCAGAATGACACTGATACGCAGAGATTCCATCCATTCTGGGTTTGACACGACCTCATGAAACCAACGAACTGAGAACGATGTAGGTGGGAATTCAGGAAAAGCATTCGGGCTAAAAGCAGAAAGGACAATGACAAGAACAGGTATGGTTAAAAAGAGATAAACCAATGAGCCAGCAGTCCAAATCAGGATCGAAAGCAAGCGGTCACCAATTGACTTTTTACGCATGCATCCTCGCCTCCCAACGCTTCAATAGATAGCTTAATAGACTGACCACCACAACCACACACACCAACAAAGTAAACGACATGGCAGCAGCAAGAGGCAAGTTATAGACCTGCATGACCTGCTGATAAATAGACAGCGGCAGCAGCGGCTGCAGCCTTCCGCCGACTAAAAGCGGGGTGATATAGCTCCCTGCTGCTAGTGAGAAGACAATAATCGCTCCAGTGATCATACCTGGAATGGTAAGTGGTAGAGTCACATGAAAAAAGGTTCGAATACGGCCAGCTCCAAGGCTCATAGAAGCCAGTCTTAAATGACGATCCATATCGGTTAAGCTTGTTGCGATAGGAAGCACCGCAAAAGGCAGCATGACTTGAACATAAGCCATAATCACCGCATTCATATTCCAGAGCATAGATAACGGCTGCTCAATCACATGTAAATCTAGTAACATGCCATTAATCAGACCATTTTGCGAGAGAAGAACGATCCATGCAAACGTCCGAATAACAACACTTGTCAAAAGCGGTGATACAAGTAAGATATAGAAAAATGCCCGTAGCCGTCGGTTAGGTGCCTTGACTAGTACGTACGCTGCGGGATATGCCATCAATAAACAAATCACCGTTGTCTGCAAGGCCACCCACACCGTACTAACAATCGCCTTCACATATGCATCTGTCGTGAACACATGAATATATTGAGAAAGGCTATACGTTTGTAATGTATTCATCATCGAATCAACATCACGAAAACTGAGAACGAACATCATCACAAGTGGAGCCAGAAGAAATACAACAAGAAACAAACAGGCTGGCAGCAGCATAAACCAATGAAATCGTTGATTCTTTTTTTTGATTCGCATCACGTATGCACCTTTGAATCTAAGAAAACGACATCTTCAGGCTGCCAATTGATATGGACGGTTTCTCCAACCTCCGGCAGCTGAGGAAATGCTGCATCTGATGCATGTACTATGATTTCACCTTTATCAAGCCCCACGACCAAACGTAATGAGTGCCCGATATAACTGACGTCTGCTAAAACACCTGTGACATGGTTTGGCTGAAATTCCTCTTTGACAGAAGATATGCTGATTCTCTCAGGACGCAGCATGAGTAAATACTTCTCTCTCTTTTCTTTATGCGCCGCAGGCTTTAACTGAATATACTGCCCGTTTGACTGGGTGTAATGTGGAACAGTGAATGTGGAACCAGCTTCATCATACACTGCCTCAAATAGATTGACCTGCCCGATAAATTCAGCGACAAACCGATTGTTTGGCTGACGATATACCTCTAAAGGCGTCCCAATCTGCTGAATTCTTCCCTCACCTAAAATCCCAATCCGGTCAGATAGGCTTAAGGCTTCTTCCTGATCATGTGTCACGAGAATGGTCGTAATCCCGACATTCCTTTGAATATTTCGAAGCTCAGTCTGCATATTTTTTCTTAGTTTTGCATCTAGGTTGCTGAGAGGTTCATCAAGAAGGAGAACAGATGGCTGAATGGCCAGCGCCCGCGCAATTGCCACCCGCTGCTGCTGACCACCACTTAATTGGTGCGGCATACGTTTCGCATATTCCTCCAATTGAACAAGAGATAAACTCTCCATGACCTTTTGTTTGATTTCTGCCTTCTTTTTCTTTTGAACCTTCAACCCGTATGCCACATTATCAAATACAGTGAGATGAGGGAAAAGCGCATAGCTCTGAAAGACCATACCCGTTTTTCTTTGATAAGGCGGTAAAGCTGTCACATCCTGATCGCCAATATAGACGACTCCTTTTGTCGGTTCTAAAAAACCGCCAATGATGTTTAATAACGTTGATTTTCCGCAGCCACTAGGGCCAAGAAGGGAGAAAAACTCTCCCTCATTCACCGTAAGACTGACATCGTCAAGAGCAATCTGCTCACCGAAATGCTGGCTGATGTGTTCTAAATGGATTCCACTCATGCGATCACCTATTTTCCTCCGCCTAATACTTCGTTCCATCGATTTGTCCAATTACCAAGCTCCGAAGTCGCTGTTTCGTAATCTACCCAAGTCAGCTTGCTATAATAATTCTCTCCAACCTTCACTTTCCCCTTAATCTTGTCACCGTATTTCACATCAGAATTCGACATGCCATAATAAGATTTTTCCGAGAAAGCCTCCTGTGCTTCTTTTCCGCTTAAATAGTTTAATAGTTTGTAAGCAGCTTCCTCATGCTGACTTCCTTTTGTTAAAGCCCAGCTCGCCACAGCTGCAACAGCGCCTTCCTTCGGATATGAGAAACCAATATCCATCCCTGCTTCTTCAAGGGCAAATGATCGGCCATCCCAATATGGAACTGCCACCACGTCACCACGTTCTAACAAAGTTTGAATAGACCCTGGGTTATCTGGAAAAGCAGCTACATGCCCTTTTAATTGTGATAGGCTTTTAAACGCTTTATCGATATCCTTAGGATTCGATTCTGTCCCCCCTTGAGCGTGGACAAGTGCAGAGAAAAATTGCAAGCCGGCTGAATAGGTCGGAGAAGAAATAGCCACCTTCCCTTTAAGCTGACTGCTCCATAGGTCTGTCCAGCTGTTTGGCTCCTGCTTGACAAGGTCTTTTCTATAAGCAATCCCTAGCTGCCCCATACTAAAGCCTGCTGCATATTGTTTTCCGTCAACAGTGAGCTTCTTTTGAACAGAACGATAAAGTTTTTTCACATTCGGCGCTTGATCTACGTCAATAGGATCAAGTACGTTTGCTGCAATGCCTCTTTGAATCGTATCAGGCTGTAAAATCAGCAAATCATACGGTGGATTTTTACCATTTGATGCTTTTAATTTCGTAAACCATTCAGAATCCGCCCCAGAGACGGTTTGAACTTTAATTCCCGTATCTTTTTCAAACCTTTCAAGGATTGATTTGATATTCTTTTCCCAATCGCCGCCGTATACGCCAACGATGACAGTCTGCTGCTGTTTGCTTTGATCCTGTCCACCGCAAGCAGTCAGCAGTAGAACCATTGATAGGATGCCTGCAAAAATAGTGATTAATCTTCTTTTCATGATTCATTTCCCCCTTTTTGTTCATTCATTTGACGAAGTGCTTGAATAATATCTGTCTTTGTTAACGGTTCATGTCTATGACTGAAATGAGTATGAACCGCATGTTTATAGTGCGTACGTTCATTAGCTGAGTATGAACGCAGCTGAATAGCAAGTTCGCTGCTTGCTTCGTCCGTCCATACTTTCTCATAAGCTGCTCTTTGTTCTCCAAAATCCCACACGACGTCAGTATCATCATCAATCTTTTCGCGAAGCCACCTAGTCTGCTCTTCGTCAATTTTCCATTCATTTTGGTCTAGATAGACTTTGACACCATATTGCTGCAGCGCTCGTTCTTCACTTAAAAGACCTGCTTCCACTTCCTTAAGGACTTTCTCTTTCTTTCTAGCAAATGGGTCCCCCCAGCCTCCTCCACTTGGTGAAACCAATTGAACAATATCGCCTTTTTCAAGACGCAGGACATCTATTTTTGGCTGGTCTTGTTTTTCTCCATTCGCTGTGATCAGCTTTACCTCACCAACAGCTCCCGCTCGGCCGCCCATTAATCCCCAAGGTTGAAACTTCATCCGTTCCATTCCTCGTGCTGTCAACATAGATTCAGGCTTGATCATTTCAAATTCCAAACCGATCGCATGTCCGCCTCTATTTTCTCCCGCTCCACCTGTGTTCGGCAGCAGCTCATACCGGTGAACATGAATATCAATATGCTGTTCCAAGCTCTCAATCGGTGTATTTTTTAAAAAGCCTGACGAATGATCAATACCATCTACTCCATCAGTCCCTTTTTGAGCACCGCCGCCTCCGCCTAACGGTTCGACAACAGACATTGTCCTACCTCCTGTATCATCATCAGGAACAGAGAGAACAACAATGGCAGATTGACCAGCACCTGCTGCCGGTACTGCTTCAGGTAATAGTTTACCAATGGCGCCTAACACGACATTGTACAACCTCATCGTAATCGAATGCCGAATACCGACAGAAGCCGGATATTCTGGATGTACAAGCGTTCCTTTAGGAGAAATCACTTCAACTGGATATGTAATCCCACCATTGATCGGTATAAATGGATCTTTACTAATGATGTAATTAATCAATCCTTGATATAGGAAGGAATGCTTCTGACCATTGGTGACAAGGTTAAAGGCCGTTTTTACTTGCGGGTCACACTCAGAAAAATCAAGCGTCAGCTTTTTTCCTTTGACCGTTAGCTTAATTTTTAATCGGATAGGCACGTCCGAGATCATATCATCATCCAAATAATCAGCGAATTCGCTCGTTCCATCAGGAATTGCTTCAATGACCTTCCCTGCACGATCCTCGGCTTGCTTCAGCAGGTCAAACATTCCTTGTTTCACTTCATTTTTGCCAAATTTCTCAATCATTTCTTTTAACCGATTATCTGCTGTATTGACTGCGGCAATCATCGCATTGATATCCCCATCATTTAAATGACTGGTCCGGCTGTTGGCTCTTAAAAAGGTACGAACCACCTGATTCTCTTTTCCGCCTTCATAAATTTTCACTGGCGGTATTCTTAATCCTTCTTGATGAACATCCGTCGCAGTCGGTGAAATACTCGAAGGCACAAGTCCGCCCACATCACTTACATGAACAAAAGACCAGGCATAGCTTACAATTTCACCATCTACAAAAATGGGCTTAATGATATGGACATCTGGCAGGTGAGTCGCTAAACCATCTGTCGTATAAGGGTCATTTGTGATGATAATATCTCCTGGCTGCATCGGTCCGCTTTCTTCAATCGCTTTTTTTAGGCTCAGCCCTAGAAAGATCGTCACACCGACTGTCTTCGGATAAACAAAGAAATCTCCAGAAGGCGTGGCTAATGCTGTTGCAAAATCAGCAGATTCTTTTACGAAGGTCGTAAATGACGTCCGCTCAATGACATGCCCCATGCCTGATGCGATCGCATTAAAGTAACTGCGCATCATCTCAAGCTTTGCTGGATCAGTTCTCATGTAAATCCGCCTCCCTTGAAATTACTAAGTTTCCTGATGGATCAATCCTGCCTAACCAGTTTGGCAGGATCAATGTTGTCGTATCATCCTGCTCCATAATGGCAGGTCCTTTTACGACAGAACCTACTGACAGAGTTTCTCGGTTATAAACAGATGCTTCGTACTCTTTTTCTTCTATAAAGATACGTCTAAATTCATGCGGCTTCAAAGACTGTCCGCTGCTCTCATGAACAGAAGAGAAAGGCAGGGGCGGCGTCTCGCCTATGACTCGAACTCGTAAATGCGTAAATTCAATGTTCGCCTGATCGTCCCTATGTCCATATTGACGCTTATGCAGTTTGTGAAATGCTTCAGTGAGTTGATGGATGTCTTGTTCTTGCCTCAGCCAATCAGCCGATAATGGCAATTCAATCTCAAATGCCTGCCCTTGATAGCGTGCGTCGGCCAATAATAGAATAGACGTCTGTTTGATATGTTGAATGTTTTGCTGACTGAACCAATCAGTCGCTTTACGCGAAAGCATCTCATAATCTTGTTTTAATTGCTCTATCGTATAGTCTTGTAAACATATTTTCTTAGACAACACCGCATCATGAATAAAATCAGCTGTGAGAGCACCTAACGCACATAATGTGCCAGGACTTGGAGGAACGACCACATTTTTTGCATGAATTTCTCTTGCAAGGAAATTTGCCACAACAGGTCCTGCACCGCCAAACGCCAGCAAACTAAAATCTCTCGGGTCAAACCCTTGCTGCTCCATGACATTGCTTAATTCTGTGTACATATTGGCTACAGCTACTTGAATCAGCTGGTCAGCCGCCTGTTCAATCGTTTTATGAAGCTGATCCGCAATTGGCTGAAAGGCCATTTTCGCTGCAGACAGCTGCAATTGTAAATGTCCTCCGGCAAAACGTTCTTGATTGAGATAACCGCATATGAGAAACGCATCGGTTAAAGCTGCTTTCTTTCCCTTTCCATACGAAGCTGGACCCGGCTGCGAGCCAACGGATTCCGGTCCTGCTTTTAGAAGTCCGCCCTGATCAATCCACGCAACAGAACCTCCACCTGCTCCTATTGAATACATCGCAACAGATGGAAGAATGATAGGAAAACCTGAAAGCTGATTTGATTGGGCCATTGTAGGCTGCCCATTTTGAATGATCGAGATATCCGCACTTGTACCCCCAACATCAAAAGTGATTAGATTGGATTCGTTCGCAGATGCTGCAATTCTTGCTGCACCAATGACACCAGCTGCCGGACCAGAAAAAAGGGTTTTAACGGGTGAGGTTGCTGCACTTTCTGCATCCATTAAACCGCCATTTGATTGCGTAATGTATGGAGAAATTGGTACACCTTCTTCTTTCAAGCGGCTTTTCAATGTTTGTAAATACTGTTTCACCTTTGGTTGAATGTACAAATTGACAACAGACATCACTGTACGCTCGTATTCCCTCATTTGAGGCCATAATTCAGATGAAGTAAGGACTTCTAACTGCGGGTAATGATGGTTGATATAGGATTTTGCCTGTAATTCATGAACTGGATTTTGATAACTATGTAAAAAAGAAATGACAATACCTGCTAGCTTTTTGGATATGACCTGCTGGACAGCACCATCTAATTGCTGCAGGTGGAGAGGTTTTTTGATCGTACCATCGTGTATCAATCTTTCAGAGATTGGATATACATGCTTTCGTGGTATCAATGGTTCTGGCAAACGAGAATTGAAGTCATAAGGAATGGGTAGTCGTAAACGTTGTAGTGATAAAATATCTTGAAAACCTTCCGTCACGAAAAGGGCTAAATCTGCTCCTTTTCGCTGCAATAATGTATTAAGACCGATTGTCATGCCGTGTACGAGATATTGGATTTTGGATAAATCGACATCTCTTTCTTTTAAAAGATTTAGCCCATTAATAATTCCCTGGGCTGGGTCATCTGTCACTGTGGGTGTTTTGAGTTCGGTCAGCTTCCCTGTTGCTTCATTCATCAGCGATAAATCAGTAAATGTTCCGCCTATGTCTATTCCGAGCCGATAAGAGACATCCGCCATTTGTACTTCCCTCCTGCAATGTAAATGGAATCATATTTTGATAAATTACGACATTTTTTGATATTTGACTCCATATTATTAAAGCATATCGGTCTAGTCAATTTTATTTTTTAAAAATTTCTGTGTGTTAAATTCTTGAAATTAGCCCAAAAAGCAGTGATAAAGCCGTTTTGCATAAGCATAATCATTTTATGAGCAGCAAAATTAAAATTTTTATGAATTTCTACAAATATGAAGGGAGAGAAAACGGTTAAAAAACGTTTTTCGAACTTTAAAAGACGTTTTTTCAAAACCAGGAGAAATTGGTAAGTCATTCTGCTATACTTCTGTTTACAAAATACGCAAAAAAGAAAGAGAGCTAGCATCTATGAAACTTCTTAAAACCATTCTCTTGCTTTTATTGATTGTCATTGGTGTAGCAACAGGCTATATCCAGCTGGAGCAAAGTAAACAAGAGACGACGAATTCATCTTACGACAAAACCATTCACTTTCCATCAGATCGTTATCCAGAAACAGCGAAGCACATAGAAGAGGCAATTGAGGAAGGTCAATCCTCCATTTGTACAATTGATCGTAAAAATAGCGATGAGCAGAGAGACCGCTCACTTCGCGGCATCCCGACAAAGCGCGGATATGACCGGGACGAATGGCCGATGGCGATGTGTAAAGAAGGAGGCACAGGAGCTTCTGTTAAATATATACGTCCTTCAGATAACAGAGGGGCAGGCTCTTGGGTAAGTCATCAATTATCAGATGATCCTGATGGCACAAAAATTCAATTTATCATTGATTAGTCCCATTCATCTTTTCTACATTAGAAGCTCTTGCCCATTTAGCAGGAGACTTAAAAGAAATGGTCTCACAATTTCACATCTAGACCCCTCAAACAGTAGCGCAAGACGGTGACAATCGTCTTGCTGCCTAACATAACATTCTCTTCAAAGTTCATTCTTTCAAACATTCACTTTTCAACGTAAATCCATGAATAAAGGAGTTTTTTATATGAATGACTTAAATCAAACCTATTCCTTATCGATTTCCTATCACCAAATCACCGTATACGCTGGAAGCGATACACCCCCTGTGATTGATTGGACAGATGATGACATTCTTCAAGGATTCGCAACTGGAGATCAGGGTGTTTCTTTTGAAGGCGTCAACAATGGACAAGCTTTTATTTTCGTGACATTAAATGAAAATGAGCCCCCAGCATCCTTTGATAGAGTCATAACGGTGCCATTTACACATTCAAGCGATCAAGTTCATATCACAAGCGTCATGGCACAGGTTCTGTCTTTCTCCATTCCAAAAGGAGACTATCAGCTCACCTGCTATACTTCACAACAACCTGATCAAGATCTCTATTACTTTCATTTTCAGACTGTGTAGATCATGACTGGTCGTACTGTTCAAGCCACTTTTCCGCATAGTCTACCGATCCTCTTACCGGTAATAAATACGAATTGGCAAGCCCGATTTGACCACGGTAATGGGTATATCCTGAATGTAAAAAATCACGACCAATCTGTTCAAATAGTTCTTCTCTTGTCATGATATCTTGATACTCTTTCCATACCCTCCATCCATTTTCTAAAATAGGGGCCCCTCGTATCATGAGGTCTTGCTGAGAGATTCTATATTCAGCTAAGTGGAAGGCTGTATGGCTCTCAAATGACGTACCAATCAGCAGCACTTGAGCATCAAGATCGTACATGCGCCCAAGGGGCGAATTTTCTCCTAAACCATAAGAAAGCGCATGGTGTTTCAGAATTTCATGTTTCCTTTTCCCCCAAGCTGTGAATGAAAAGTTGGGATGAGTGCTTCTCGCCACGCCTGGGTACTTCCAAAATGTTTCCGCTACCTTTCCCATTGCTGTTGGAGCCGTGTAAGCCGGATCAAATGCAGGCATCGTCTCTTTGATCGATTTCCACCATGAATAGGGAACGGGCGGATCGATCCAATCGGCGGGATCAGACAGCTCTAACGTTTGTGCCGGCATAACCAGTGTTCCCTCTTCTGTTAAGGTTTCCACTAATGCTTGTATGACGGCTACAGCACCTCCATTCACCCAGCCGATAGATGATAAGGATGAGTGAACACATAAAATCATGCCTTTTTTCACACCAAGTTGAACCAGGTCTGCTTTGATTCTTTCCTTTGTCATCGGTTCAGCTTGATTTTTAATTAATTTTTGCATTGTTGCTTTCCTCCTGCGTCTCTTCTATTCCTGATGAATGAGACGTTTAACCGCGATAGACAATTTATAATTTGCGTATTTTGTCAGCTCCGTTAAAAACTGATCAAGCTCATCATGACTGGAGAAATGTCCTTCGGCCATATAACAGCCCTCTCCACTTATTTTAAACAGGTTCTTGATTTCTTCCTTTTGATGAAGAAACGACAGAAGCGGTTCATGATGATGGCTTCGGGTAAAGATCTGCATAAATGTTTGGATGGTCTTCTGTGTCCGCCAATCGATCGAAATGGTATAGGCTTCAATGACACCCTCTTCTTCTAGCTTTAACACACGATTTGCAACCGCTTGACCGGTTAAATGAACTTTTTCACCAAGTGCTTTCATCGTCAATCGACTATTCTTTGAGAGTTCTTTTAATATATCCATATCTGTCTGATCTAGCATTGGCTCACCTCTTTCAAAAATCAAGTCCTTCCGCTGAAAGACTTTCATGATCCTCTTTCACATGAAGCTCTTTTAATATACTGTAAACTTAATCAGAAAAAAAGGAGGCCTTTTTGATGAAAATAACGCTCATTCGTAATGCTACTTTATACCTTCACTATGGTCAGTCAACTTTCTTAATCGATCCCTTTTTAGCAGCCAAAGGAACATATCCACCGTTCCCTCATACAGCGAATCAACATTTGAACAACCCCATTGTGGATCTGCCTGTAAACATTGATTTAGACAAGATGTTACAGCCGGATGCTGTCTTGCTCACTCATTTACACGTGGATCACTTTGACGACGAGGCGAAAAAGACATTAGCTCAAGATCAACCAATTTATACTCAATCGGAAAAGGATCGAAAAGAAGTCAAAGAAGCTGGCTTCCAGCATGTCACATGCATTGAAGATGAAATGGACATTTGTGGTGTTCATATTAGACGTACAGACGGGCAGCATGGGACAGGGGAAACTGCAAAACGGATGGGACAGGTCAGCGGTTTTATTTTCTCTCATCCTGATGAACCTACCCTTTATATTGCGGGTGATACCATTTGGTGTGATGAGCCGAAAGAGGTTGTGAATACATGCAAGCCAGATGTCATTGTGGTCAATAGTGGGGCTGCTCAATTTTTAGAAGGCGATCCGATCACAATGACCAAGGAAGAGATTTTAGACATTCACCGCTCTCACCCAAATGCTCAAATGATCGCTTGTCATCTTGAAGCTGTGAATCATTGCTTGTTAACAAGAGCTGCATTGGAAGCTTACATTCATGAACATCATGCAGATCAAGCTATTTTTGTCCCTAAAGATGGTGAGACTCTCACCTTCAGATAGGATCGATAAACAAGATAAAACCGGCACCTCGCTGCCGGTTTCATCATTATGGTTGATGGTGCTGTGGTTTTTTCAGTAGTGGAACAAATCCATTATTTTTTAAGTGATTGTAATGTTCATCCATTCGTTTCGTGATGTGTGTGCCTTGTTCCTTTGTTAACACACCATATTGAACATATTTCTCAATGACTTCTTTTCGTTTCGAAAGAATTTGCTGCTCAAGCTTTTCGATTTGTTTTTGTTGTTCTGTCGTTAATTTTACTTGATGTGTCACTGGACGCTTTTCCATTTGTGGTGTTTCTCCATGAGCCGTTTCCATATGAAAACCAAATAACAGCATCATTGATAATAAGATCAAGCCACTTATTTTTTTCATATCTTTTGTTCCCTCCTTTATTCGAATTTATTTTGTACGCTCCTTCCTTTTTTATACATTCTTTCACAACATCAAATTGCGCATAATATTCTTACTTTTTCGCTTTTCGTCTGAAAACGTTGTCCTAACTGAAAAAGCGTGCTATGTTTTGTTTTGTATAAAAAATAGAGGAGGATTCTTAAATGAGTCGTTTTTATCATAGAAAACCTATATGGGTGTTGCTTGTTGTGTCTGCTCTCATGCTTGTCATGTCTGCTTGCAGTCAATCAGGCTCATCTGAGTCTGGAGAATCAAAGTGGGATCAGATTCAAAAGAAAGGGAAAATCGTGGTTGCTACTTCAGGCACCCTTTATCCTACGTCTTACCATGATACATCTAACGGCAAGGATCAGCTGACTGGCTATGAAGTTGAAGTCGTCAAAGAAGCTTTTAAACGCCTTGACGTGAAAGTAGAATTTAAAGAAATGGGCTATGATGGGATGCTGAGTGCCATTAATTCTGGTCAAGTGGATGCCGCTGCAAACGATATCGACATCACAGATGACCGGAAGGATAAGTTTGCATTTTCAACTCCTTATAAATATTCCTACGGAACGGCTATCGTACGGAAAGATGATTTGTCTGGCATTAAAACTTTAAGAGATTTAAAAGGCAAGAAAGCAGCAGGTGCTGCAACGACCATTTACATGGATGTCGCCCGTAAGTACGGTGCAAAGGAAGTCATTTATGATAATGCCACAAACGAGCAATACTTAAAGGATGTCGCAAACGGCCGAACAGATGTCATTTTAAATGATTATTACTTGCAAACACTGGCTCTTGCTGCATTTCCTAAATTAAATATTACGATACACCCTGACTTGAAATACATGCCGAATGAACAAGGTTTTGTGATGAAGAAAGACAACACAGAGCTTCAAAAAGAATTGAATCGTGTATTAAACGACATGAAAAAAGACGGAACTATGAAAAAGATTTCTGAGAAATTCTTTCATCATGCAGACGTCTCAAAGAAAATTGATGCTGATGTCGAAGATGTCGACATTTCCAAATAAGGAGCCGCAATCGTGGGAGATATTCATTTAGAATATATATTTAATCCTGCACTGGCAAAGGCGTCGTTTCCGTTTGTTATGAAAGGCATCTGGCTGACGCTGCTCATATCCTTTGTGAGCATGTTTTTTGGCACGATTCTTGGCTTTTTTATTGCCCTTGCCAGAATGGCGAATACGTGGATTCTTCGGCTGCCTGCACGGCTGTATATTTCATTTATGCGAGGCGTTCCCATTCTGGTGATTTTGTTTATTCTTTATTTCGGATTCCCTTATATCGGCATTGAGTTTACAGCTGTAACTGCTGCCATTATTGGGTTCACCTTCAATAGTGCTGCCTATATTGCAGAAATCAACCGAGCGGCCCTCTCCTCTGTTCCAAGTGGTCAGGTGGAAGCCGCTAAATCATTAGGTCTCAGCTATTGGCAAACCATGCGTGGTGTCATATTGCCTCAATCCGTTCGCATTGCACTGCCGCCATTGACCAATGTCATGCTCGACTTAATCAAAGCCTCCTCACTGGCAGCGATGATTACTGTACCAGAGCTCTTCCAGCAAGCAAAAATTGTTGGCGGACGAGAATTCGATTATATGACCATGTATATTTTGGTCGCATTGATTTACTGGGGCATTTGCAGTGTGGTCTCATTGCTGCAAGACTATTTGGAAAAACGCTATGCAAAATATCTGTAACAAAAAGAGCAGATCCAATCGATCTGCTCTTTTTTATATTCAGCGTAGATGAAGAAAAGACGAGACCTGACACTGAGAGCACCTGCTCTTTAATGTATCAGCCATAACCACACATATAGCCCCAATAAAGTGAGGATCAATGTTGGGATGGTCAGAATGATTCCAGCTTTCATATATGCGCCCCAAGAGATATGGACACCTTTTTTCTGCAAGACATGTAGCCACAGCAATGTCGCCAATGAGCCGATTGGGGTCATTTTTGGACCAAGGTTTGAGCCGATGACATTGGCATAAATCAGTCCGTCTCTCATGACGCCTGCTGTATCTGTGTGACCAATGGCAATCGCATCAATTAAAACGGTTGGAAGGTTGTTCATCACAGAGGATAGCACTGCGGCAAGCACGCCCATAAACATCGTTCCTGCAAGCAAACCATGCGATGCTCCTTGTTCAATCCAAGCGGCCAATATCTCTGTAAGACCGACATTTTTCAGTCCATAGACGACGACATACATGCCGATAGAGAAAAACACAATGGACCACGGTGCTTCTTTGATCACTCGTTTTGTCGCCACTTGCGGACTCCTTTTCGCCAGCCACAAGAAAGCAAGGGCAATGCCTCCTACAATGATTGACACGGGAATGCCAATCAATTCCCCTGCGAAATAACCAACTAGCAAGAATCCTAACACATACCAAGACAAGCGGAACATGCGCATATCACGAATGGCTGACGCTGGCTCCTTCGCCTGTGACAGATCGTATGTTTTTGGGATGAACTTTCTGTAAAACACATAAAGCACAAGCATGCTCGCTCCAAGCGACACGAGGTTTGGCACGAACATGTTCGCTGTATATTCGAGAAAGCCAATATGAAAATAATCGGCAGATACGATATTGACGAGGTTGCTAATGACAAATGGCAAGGAGGTGGTATCTGCAATAAAGCCGCTTGCCATCACAAAGGGCAGGATCATGCGCTCATCCAGCTTCAACGCTCTCACCACAGATAAGACAATAGGGGTTAAAATCAGTGCCGCTCCATCGTTGGCAAAGAAAGCTGCCACCACAGCGCCGAGCAATGTTAAATAAATAAACATGCGGACACCGTTCCCTCTTGCGGCTTTTGCCATATGCAGTGCAGCCCATTCAAAAAAACCGATCTCATCTAAAATTAACGAAATGATAATAATGCCAATAAATGCAAAGGTGGCGTTCCATACAATTTGCGTGACTTCCCACACATCGCTCAGATGAACGACACCAAAGGCAAGAGCAAGAATGGCTCCGCCACATGCTGACCATCCAATGGTTAAACGTCCTGGTTGCCAAATGACAAGGACGAGGGTCATGATGAAAATCAAAATGGCCAAGGTGACTGATCCCAAAGGGTGGCCCCCCTTTCACTTTTCTCATAAAATCTTTATCTATCATACAACGAAACGCAGCAGTTGTATGCCATTTTCGCCACTCGCATGAAAATTCGCAGGTGATCCTGAGCACCTGCGGATTCCATGATTATTGATCTTTTTTCATCAGCATCAATTCAATAAATAACTCACATCGCTGACTAAAATGACTCAAATCAATCGAGGTCATATCAAAGATTTGTTTCATTCGATAGTTTAATGTATTTTGATGAATAAACAACTGCTCCGCAGCTGGCTTTAGCTTGCAATTATTCAATAAGTAGACCTCAAGGGTTTTTAAAAAAGAGGTTTGGCTATCGCGGTCTTTTTCCTTCAAACGTAACAAATCTGGATTGAAGTCGTTTTTCTTCTTTTGGTGGCTGTAAATCGAGTCTAAGAAACGGAAGACCCCCAGATTCTCGTAATCATAGGGAATCAGTTCCTGTCCCCCGACAATTTTCACAGCCTTCACTACCTCTATCGCTTCAAATCGACTTGTACTCATTTTCATCACATCGCGATATTCTCTTCCCATCCCAATATACAAAGGGGATGGATGTGAATGCGTTTTCGATTGCAGATGAGCGATGACATCAGCGGCGGTCGCTTTCGGTGAGTGCCGGTCTGACAGACTGCCTAATATGACGACGATGTCTGCTTGCACGGAATAGACGTGATTGACCTTATCTTCTAGCTGCAAATACGTTCTAATGACATCCTTCACATCTTCTGCCGTCTCACTTTTGTTATCGGCAGCGTGTACAACCATGACGGTAAATACAGCCGGAAGCGGAATGCTTAAGTTCTCAGCCTCCCATTTCAGCTCTTCTTCTGTATAAAAATGATCATCCATGACCTTTTTGAAAAATTCCTCAATTTTGCCTTCCTTTTTCTCCAGCTGTTTCTTATTTTTATAAATAACTTTTCCAACCTGAAAGGAAGCTTCGTGCAAAAATTGCAGCTCCTCCTGAGAGAGGGAATCCTCAATGTCCTGCACCCAAATAAAGCCCACAACCTCTTGTTTATGCTTTGCGCTCACAGCCACCCGCCGATTAAAACCGAGCTCCTCGTGACCACTCACATAAAAAGGATTTGAATCTGCGAGAAGCCGCTCGATCACCCCTGTTTTTTTTAACCAATCGACCACAGACCTCGGGCATTCCTTTGAGAAAATCGTTTGCTGGTTGACTGGGTCGAACTGCTGAATGCTGTAAGAATTATAAGCAAGCAGCTGACATTCTGTGCTTTCTAAAATGATTGGTTTTTTTAAATAACCGCTAATAAATGCAATTAATTTATCGACATCAAAAAATGTATGAAGCTTTTCTAATATCTCTTCCATCCCGATTGCTCCCTGATTAAGTGATACATTTATCATACTGCTTTCCAGTCAGATTTGTATAGAAACAAGTCGCAGACAAGCAAAAAAAAGCATGAACCCGCCTGCACAGGTTCATGCTTTTCCAAATTAAAACATTTCACTAATCGTTTTCGCCTGCATGTGTAGCGCTAGGTAATCTGGACCGCCTGCTTTTGAATCTGTCCCTGACATTTTGAAGCCGCCAAATGGGTGGTATCCCACGATTGCTCCTGTACAGTTACGGTTAAAGTAGAGGTTCCCCACGTGAAACTCCTGCTTAGCACGGTTGATGTGATCACGATTATTTGTAATGACAGCACCAGTCAAACCGTATTCTGTATTGTTGGCTACTTCAAGTGCTTCATCAAAGTTTGAGACTTTTGAGAAGGCCAATATAGGTCCAAAGATTTCTTCTTGCATCAAGCGGGATGTTGGCTCAAGATCTGCAAAAATGGTTGGATGGATAAAGTATCCTTCCGAATCGTCACTCGTTCCGCCAGTGACTAGGCGGCCTTCCTGCTTGCCAACCTCGATATAGTCCGTGATCTTGTCAAAGGAAGCCTGATCAATGACAGGTCCCATGTAGACATCAGCTGATAGAGGATTGGCTGTTGTTTTCGTTTCTGTGATTTCCTTCACTCGCTCGATCACTTGATCATACAGCTTCTCGTGGACGACAGCGCGAGATCCAGCCGAACATTTCTGTCCTGAAAAACCGAAGGCTGATGTAAAAATGGCGTTAGCTGCTAGTTCAACATCTGCATCCTCATCTACAACAACTGTATCCTTACCGCCCATTTCAGCAATGACACGTTTTAAATGCTGCTGACCTGGCTGCACTTTTGCCGCACGTTCAAAGATACGTGTCCCTACCTCTCTTGAACCAGTGAATGTAATGAGGCTTGTTTTCGGATGATCCACTAAGTAATCTCCCACCTCTGCTCCGCTTCCTGGTACAAAGTTGACAACACCCTTTGGAAGACCTGCTTGCTCAAGCTCTTCCACAAAGCGGGCAGCGATGACAGGAGTAGCACTTGCTGGTTTTAAGACGACTGTATTCCCCGTTACGATTGGAGCTACAGTTGTTCCTGCCATGATCGCAAACAAGAAGTTCCACGGCGGAATGACGAGCGTCACGCCAGTTGGTGTGTACACGTATTGATTTCGTTCGCCCTCGCGGCTGTTCACTGGTTTCCCTTTCGCCAGCTCCAGCATTTGGCGGGCATAATACTCTAGGAAGTCGATCGCTTCTGCTGTATCTGCATCTGCTTCATTCCAAGGCTTCCCTGCTTCTTTTACAAGAAGTGCTGAATACTCATGCTTTTTACGGCGAATACTTGCCGCAGCACGGAATAATACGCCTGCTCTTTCTTCTGGAGAGGTATAGCGCCATGTTTCAAATGCTTTTGCCGCAGCTTGAACCGCTTGTTCCGCCTCTTCCTTCCCCGCCTTTGACACAGTTCCAACGACTTCATCCTTTTTCGCCGGATTGATCGATACAATCTGGTCTTTTGTTTCGATTCTTTCTCCGTTAATCACTAGCGGATAGGTTTGACCAAGAGATTCAGTTACTTTTGCTAATGCTTGTTCCAACGCTTGGCGGTTTTCTTCCTGGCTAAAATCCGTGAATGGTTCATGTTTGTAAGGTGTTGTCATCTTTGTCACGCTCCCGTTTCAAATTACTTTCTCGTCATCCCTTTTAAAGCAAATGCAATGTTTGCCGGCCGTTCTGCAAGACGTCTCATGTAGTAGCCATACCACTCCCGTCCATACGGGGTATAGATCCTCATTTGATAGCCTTCTTTCACAAGCGCTTGCTGGGTTTCTGATCTCATGCCATACAGCATTTGAAATTCGAACTGACTTGTCTGTATATTGTGTTTTTTCACAATATTTTTCGTGAACTCGATCATTTGATCGTCATGAGTCGCAATGGCTGTATAGTTCCCTGTCAGTAATTGCTTTTCGATCAGCTTCTTATAATTCTGATCGACATCTTTTTTGATTGGATACGCCACTTCGGCGGACTCCTTATAGGCACCCTTTACTAGTCTTAAAAATGGCTGTAACTCATTTAGGTCATCAAGATCCTTTTCTGTTCTGTACAAATACGCCTGAAGAACCGTACTGACATACTCATATTGAGATTTCATCTCTTTAAAAATGTCCAGCGTTTTTTGACAGCGCTGTTCATCCTCCATATCAATTGTCACCATGATACGATGCTTCTCTGCCACATCTAAAATGCTTTTCATATTGCGATACACAAGGTCATCGTCAATATCTAGTCCAAGTGATGTCATTTTGAGTGACACGTGGGAATTGAGTTTCGCCTCTGCAATTCGCTGAATGGTTTGAATACACTCATTCGTCCGCTCATTTGCAATCTCTGCCTTTGTGACAAACTCACCAAGGTGATCGACTGTTACGGCCATACCTTGATTATTAAATCGTTTGATCACAGGGATAGCGCTCTCAAAATTCTTCCCCCCGATGATCTTCTTTGATGCAACAGCACTTCCCCAATTACGAGCAATATGGTTCAAGAGACTGCTCTTTGACAAAAACAAGAAGAAATTTCTTGTGACCGACTCCATAAAGGGCACCTCCCACTCTTTGTAAGCTATGTCTTTATTGTAAGGCTCATGAGCTGTCCGCTACAATATTTGAAGATGACAAAAATTCTGACTTTTTTTGTGGTTTTATCACAATAAGAGATAAAAAAGAGCCTGCCGCTAACCGGCTGGCTCTTCCTCGCTTACGCCCACACCTCATCAAGGGTAGAGTGCAGTAGCTCATTTAATTCTTCAGTTAGATTGTCTTTCGGCTGATTGTAGCTTTTCACCAATTCATGAAAGCGAGCCAGCTCTTTGTCGATAAATGGATGGACATAGGCGAGGCGGTTCTCTAAATCCATTTCTTCTCCATCCATTTTGCGTTTGAGCAGCTCATGAATTTCAGCTAAAAGCGGTCCATCCTCCACCAGTTCCTCTAGAAGTTCATGAAAATCTATAGGAGGAACCGTCCGGTAGCGTTCAATCCACTGACAGGCAAGCAGAGGACGAAGCACATAAAAGTACTTCTTGATTCGCACCTGCTCTCCTCGTAAATATTGACTTTCATTCCGCTTGGCCATATTGAGATAGTGATACATCAATGCTGCTGGATAAAACGCTCGATCCTTTAATTCTCTTAGCTGCTTTGCCAAAGAGAAAGATTCAGCATAGATAATATCAGAAGACAGCCATTCCATAATGGATGGATTTGATTTATTGAATAAGCGCAGCGCCTTTCTAAGCTCCCAGCCGCTCATATCAAGCTCGTCATCAATGGGCAGCTCAATGACATCACGATGTTCTTCAATCGACCAGTACCATTCCTTCCGAGGAACGTATAAAAAACGAACATCATAATCACTGTCAGTCGAGGGGAATCCCCATGCCCTGCTGCCTGATTCGACGGCAAGACAAATCTTGACGTCATACGTTTCTTCGATGATTTTCAGCTCTTCCTTGATTCTCTCTCTCAAGCGTCCATCAACTCTTTCTTTAGAATTCTGCATGACTTCTTCACGTTTTGGGAAAATACGAATAAGACATATATGAAAAAGGAGTTGGATCTGATGTCTATATCTCGCATCATGAAATGGATCACTGGAATTTTTGAAGCCTGCCTTGCCATCCCTGTGATTGGAGGACTATTTGTCATCAGCAATGGCTATACACCGCTCATGGTCATGCTTATTCTGCATATTATCACACTCGTCTTATCGAAGCGAGACCAAGGACCAATGATTGGAAGTATCATCGGAATTGTCACATCCTGCCTGGCCTGGATTCCGATTCTCGGATTCATCCTGCATATCATCACTGCTCTTGTCCTCATCATCACTGCTTTAATGACTGATGAAAAAACAAGACAGAACTCGAGTTATTGAAAAAGAGGCCCTCACTCTGAGCGGCCTCTTTCAGATTGTTGACAAAGGGCTAAAATGATCTTTATTTTAGCCCTTTGTCTTTTCAGCATGATAGAAAACCTTTGAATTCTAGGAAGGACGAGTACTGGAGCGGAGCGAATTTGACATTCGTGAGCACCAGCGCGCAGGACTGACAACGAATGCGAGGGTTTGTCTACACGCTGAGAGGCCCTCACTCTGAGCGGCCTCTTTCTTTTTTATATAAGCAAATGCTTTTGTAAAAAGGACAGCTTCTCTGTTTGAAAAGCGGGTATGAACTCGTGCCCAAAATACCGATAAATCTTGAGCTCTTTCTCAGTTTCTAAATGGTTGTATGCCGCAAATACAGTAGATGGCGGTGTCACTTTATCAATCAGACCGATCGCCATCAATGTTGGCTGTTTCACCCAACCGGCTAAATTGATTAAATCAAAGTAGCTTAATGTCTCAAATACCTTTTCTTCAGCTTCTGGATCACTGTTTCTTCGAAGGTATGAATTGATTTCTAAATAAGGCTGCTCCAAGGCCACATCGACTGCACGTTCAAAGTTTGATAAATAAGGGTAATCAGCCACAACGACCTTCGGAATGTTTGAAAGTGCTGCAGCTGCAATGGCTAATGCGCCCCCTTGACTTCCGCCAATCACGCCGATGCGGTGCTGGTCAACTTCTGGGAAGGACTGAATGACTTCAAGTGCACGAACCGCATCTAAATAAACGCCGCGATAATAGTAGGTATCCTTTGATAAAATGCCTTTTGTCATCCACCCCAATGCGTGCCCGCCTGGTGTTACCGCCGTATCCTCACTGCCGCCTTGACCGCGAACAAGCATTCCGAACGTCGCATAGCCATGCAGCGCCCAGTTGACGATGTCATGAATGCCGCCGTCATAGCTGCCATTGTAGCCATGAAATTGAACAAGTGCTGGGTGCGGACCTGTTTGATCCGGGACAGCATACCAGCCTTCAATACGAGAATGCCCAAAGCTTTGATACGTCAGGCGGTACACTTTGACCCCTTTTGCTGGATAGTCGTAAGGTTCAAGTGCTTTTTTCGGCTCCACTTGATGCAATGCTTCAAGCGATGTCTTCCAAAAGGCAGAGAAATCAGGACGTGCTGTTTTCTTTGGTTTATATCCTTTTAACTCTTCTAGTGGTAAATCGAACAATTGCATATCATACTATTCCCCTTTGTTTTATTAGCTATATGTATCATATCATTGATTTCCTTACATAGACAGTCATTTTCACTCTCTTCTATCAATATAGACGAAACCTTCTGACATTTCTATTGGCAAAGATGACATAAACCTTTATGATAAAGAAACTGGCTTGAAGCCTAGATGCTCTCAGGCAGGACCAGCCTATACATTCATTCATGAAGGTGGATCATTCATGAATTTTTACATTTGCACGCAAACGAATAAAGGAGGAACCGTCATGAAAATCGCCCTTATCCAAATGGACGTACAAATTGGAGAACCTGATGTGAACTTTAAGAAAGCAGAAGCGTTTTTAGAAGAAGCGATCCGTCAACAGCCTGACCTGATCATTTTTCCCGAAATGTGGAATACCGGATATGCGCTAGAACAGGCAGATCAGCTTGCCGATGTAAACGGAGAACGCACGAAACAGCTCTTCTCTTCCTTTGCCCGCAAGCACCAAGTGTATCTCATCGCAGGAAGTGTATTGAATAAGCATGCAGAAAATGAAGACATCACCAACACGATGTATGTGTTTAACCGCCAAGGTGAGCTTGTATTAGATTATGATAAAATTCATTTATTCCGCTTAATGGATGAGCACAACTATTTAACCGCTGGTGATCAGCTTGGTTTATTTGACTATGGTGAAGATGTGAAGATCGGCGCGATGATCTGCTATGATCTCCGCTTCCCGCAGCTTTCCAGAACACTTGTGAACAAAGGTGCGAAGGTGCTCGTCAATACCGCCCAATGGCCGTCAGCAAGAGTGGACCATTGGCGGAGCCTGCTCATCGCAAGAGCCATCGAAAACCAATCATTTATGATTGCTGTCAACCGGACGGGCACAAGCAGGGACACTGAATTCCCTGGACATTCCATGGTGATTGACCCACTCGGCCGTATACTGCTTGAAACAAGCCATGACGAAGACATTCATTATGCAGAAATTGATCTTCAGCTAGTGGATGAAGTGAGACAACAAATTCCTGTCATGACAGATCAGCGTCTAGACTTATATTAAAAAACGAAATCTTCGTGTTTAATTAAACGTTTGTTTAGCCCTCTTCTATATAGAAAAAAGTCTACCCTAGACGGTAGACTTTTCAGATTGTTGACAAAGGGCTAAAATAAAGATTATTTTAGCTCTTTGTCTTCTTTTCAGCGTGATATGAGCACCGGAACGCAGGACTGACACCGAATGCGAGGGTTTGTCTACACGCTGTTTTTATTTCGAGTATAAATCCCAGCCAAGCTTGAGTGTGTCCACAATATAATTGGCGACTTCCTCAGCCTCTAAATGATCTGTTTCGACTCTTGAATTATGAAGGGCATAAATTTCCCGGCGCTCTTCAAACAGCTCTTTCATCTCGTCAATCGTCCGGTTGTGAAGAACAGGACGGTTTTCAATTAAAATATCCAGCCGCTGTTTCCAATTCTCCCAAGATAAATCGAGGAAAAGAACTGTACAATGCTTCAAGCAGGATCGTTTGATTTCTTCCTGTTTGAACGCACCGCCCCCTAGGGACACGATCTTCAGCTGAGTATGTTCACATAAATCGACGATATAATCCTTTTCAGCCTGCCTGAAGAAAGCTTCTCCTTTTTGCTGAAACATTTCTGGAATCGTCATGTTGTACTTTTTCTCAATCTCCTGATCGACATCAATAAAATCTCTATATAACTTTTTGGCGACGAGCTGCCCAATGGTTGTTTTACCAACGCCCATAAAGCCAATGAGGACAATATTTCGCTGTCTCACAGGGATTTCTCTATTGTTTTTCATGTTCGTGACACGTCCTCCTTACGACAAGGAATGCTACATAATGTTTCTATTATATGATAAATGGGCTGTGAAAAGATAGGCATTCTTAAAAATTGTGTTTGACAACGTAACCGAGCTGTTCGGAGAGCTTTTGGCGTGTGCCTTCACTTTTTGCTACAACTGAGGAATGACTTCTTCAGTAAATCTTTTCATCACGAAGTTTGTACAGGGCTAAAATGATCTTTATTTTAACCCTTTGTCTTCTTTTCAGCGTAATAGAAAACCTTTGCAGTCTAGGAAGGGCGAGTACCGGAGCGGAGCGAATTTGACATTCGTGAGCACCGAAACGCAGACCTGCGGGCGAATGCGAGGGTTTGTGTACACGCTGAACCCTCTCCTTCACTGGAGAGGGTTCCGGCATTTTCTTATTTCCACCAGTCATCAAACATTGAAGCTGGTACTTGGCGTTTATGTTCTGATTGAACATAGCGCTTTTCAATCGCTTCAGCAGCTTGATCGGAAACTGGTTTTCCTTCTAAGTAATCATCAATTTCATTGTACGTAATACCGAGTTCTGTTTCATCCGTTTGCTGAGGCTTGTCATCCAGCAGGTCGGCTGTTGGTTTCTTTAAGTACAGGCGTTCCGGTGCTTGAAGAGCTTCTAGCAGAGTCCGTCCTTGGCGTTTGGTTAGACCTGTGAGCGGAAGGACATCCGCACCGCCATCACCATACTTTGTAAAGAAGCCAGTCACTGCTTCTGCCGCATGATCTGTACCGAGGACAAGTAACCCTTCCTCTCCACCGATGGCATACTGTGCGATCATTCGCATGCGTGCTTTGACATTTCCTTTATTAAAGTCAGACAGCGGCTTGTTTGTTTCCTTTTGATACTGATCACTGAATGCAGCCACCGCAGGCGCAATATCGTATTTCCATGACTTGTCCGGCTGAATAAATGATAGAGCGAGCTGAGCATCGTCTTCATCCTGCTGCACGCCATGCGGTAGACGCACCGCAATAAAGACAGCATCTTCCTTTCCTTCTTGACGCAGCTCAGATGCAGCCAGCTGAGCGAGACGACCCGCAAGCGTCGAATCCTGTCCGCCGCTAATGCCGAGGACGAACCCTTTTGCGCCAGTCTTTTTCAAGTAATCCTTTAGAAATCCAACCCGTTTTTCGATCTCCTGCTTTGGGTCAATTGAGGGCTGCACATGCAACTCTTGGCTGATCTTTTTCTGCAAACTCATACACTTTTCCTCCTAAGCATCCTCTACATGAAGAGAACAGGTTTTACTCTCAATTCAATTGATTTGATAACGATTTTAGAAATTTAATTATACCATGTTTTGATAAAGGATATTTTTTTAGACGTTCCCCTTTTTCATAAATGATCAAACATTCACATGCGAAAGAGACCAAGTCGTTTGTGAATGGCCTTTCATTTTTCAATCAATTTCCACCCGTATGGATGTACAGCTTGCGCCATTACATTTGCCAATGTCAGCCGGGCATGCGGACACGGCCACAATGAGATCCATTTCCGCACGGAGGCGAATGTAGTCACCGGGCAGCGATTTTGGCAGCTCCACTGACAGCTTTCCTTTTTCATCAATGACTGTATTCATAAAAGCATTAAAAGGATAATACATATGCTCCTTCGGAATACCGAACGGCTCAAAGGCTGTCCGCAGATTATCGTAGCATGTATGCATGACCTCTAAGTGCGTTCGGCCATATAAGAGCTGATACATTTCTTGCCGGCAGGCAGGCATGTGCAAATCATGACATTCCACTGTATCTTCAATGACCGTAAACATCGGTTTATATAAATTAGAATAGAGCTTATCGCCCTTTTTCACTTTGGAGGAGAACAGGCTGTCCATTGTTGCGCCTTGATCAAATTTTTCATAAAAATCATTCTCATGATACGCCATCACATCTGCTACTTGCTGACCTTCGACATCAACCACTCGCATACATTGGCCTTTTCCTAAACGAAAGCCTTGTCCATCTTTTGGTAAAATGACGTATTCTCCGTTCATCACATGCACTCCTTTCCATGACAGTATGCCCAAAACCTCTCCCCGAACATGTATAAAAACAAGAGAGGATCACAAGCTAATGTTATTGAAGCGGAAAGGTGTTGCACATGCATTGAAAGAAGAACAATCTTTATCTTGGTGGCAGCTTTCTCTCATCGGAGTCGGCTGTACAATTGGCACTGGCTTCTTCCTTGGTTCCAGCATCGCCATTACAAAGTCCGGTTATTCCGTCTGTATTTCATTTTTACTTGCTGCAGTCGGCACATATCTTGTCTTTAAACATTTGGCTGCGATGACAGCCGATAACCCAGATAAAGGGTCGTTTTGTTCTTATGCTCGTAAAGCGTATGGACGCTGGGCAGGTTTTAGCAATGGCTGGGTGTATTGGTTTGCAGAAATGCTGATTACAGGAAGTCAGTTGACCGCGATTTCTCTTTTTACCCGTCACTGGTTTCCATCCGTTCCGCTTTGGGTGTTTTCTGCGATTTATTCGGCTCTTGCCTTGCTCGTGATTATCATTGGGCTTTCTTCTTTTCAAAAGACGGAAAACGTCCTTGCGGTGCTGAAGACCGGGGCGATCCTGCTGTTTATGATCCTCGCTGTCCTTGTCCTATGCGGTATTCTCACAGATCATAAACCGTCCCTGCATCTGCCAAACAAAGATCACGAATGGATGCCGATTGGACCGCTTGGTCTCTGGAATGGGTTGATTTATGCGTTTTACGCGTTCGGGGGAATTGAAGTGATGGGGCTGATGGCGTTTCATTTAAAGGACCCGAAGGATGCTGCAAAGTCTGGACGTGTCATGCTGATCATTCTAGCGGTCATCTATATCGTCTCGATCGGACTTGCTCTCTTGCTTGTACCAGTGACGGCCTTTAACAAGAACAGCAGTCCATTTATTACATCATTAGAGCCATTTCATTTATCAATTTTTCTTCATATCTTTAATGGCATTTTCATTATTGCCGGTTTTTCTACATTGGTTGCCTCTCTCTATGCGGTCACAACACTGCTTGGCACAATGTCAGAGCATCAAGATGCACCTGCTTGTTTTAAACAAAAAGACCCATCTCATGTCAGATGGTCTTCGATCATCTTAACCGCTGCAGGATTAATTGTCTCGATTTTGCTTGCACTCTTTTTGTCCAAACACATCTACGAGCATCTCACAACAGCAGCCGGTCTTACCCTTCTGTACACATGGGTGTTCATCCTGTTCTCAAGTAAAAAGCTATCAAAGCCATCCACTCGGCAAACGTGCGAAATGATTCTTGCGCTGCTTCTAATCGGAGCCGCCGTTTCAGGGACACTGACAGAGGCAAGCGGACGACCTGGCTTTTTTATCAGCCTTGGGATCATTGGAGTGATTGCCATCATGGTGCTAATTATGAGGAAAAAGTGGAAGCAGGATCAGACCGCATCATAATTTCATCATGTTTTTTAATGCAGTAAATGGACATTGGGCGGAGGCTGGTTTCTCCGCCTCTTCATCTGATAGAAAATATTGCTTCCACTCTACATTTTTCTGATCGCCGTACCATTTTAACGCAGGGTGTACATCTACTTGATCATACGCCTTGAGCCGCTTACGAACGAGTTTGCTCATTTTTTGCCCAAATGTAGTCGAACCATTCATCTTCTCAAACACCCACCTTGGCTGAAACGCCATCATGACATAAGGGAAATGTCGACTTTTTCGGAGACGATGAGCGGGTGTCGAGCACAAAATAAAATAAGGCTCCCCGTGAAAACAAAACTCCCATTCATGATGCTCAGGATCTGTTGGAATTTCCTCAGGCCATTTCATTTCATCCTTTTGATGTAATCGCTGAACCAGCTCCCAGAACCCCTCCTCAAACTCTTCAATCGAACGTTCTTGCAAATCCTGAGGCGTTTCAAAAAAGCAGATGAATGAAGCATATTGACCGGTTTGTCTTGAACAGCTTTGATAAGCCCTTAACAGCTCTGCAAGCTCATTGACAGCTTCTTCTCCCCTCGGGTCACCGACAAAACCATAACGTAAATGATCGAGGAAAAATCCTTGTCTTCCTGGTACACAAGGGAATGTATCTGCCTCATCTCCTACCATTTCTCCAAATTGCGTGAAAGCATCCTGCTTCCATTCTTCTAACGATCGTAGATTTTGTTCAAGGCCACTTTTTGCATACAGCTGGGCCATTTCCTTCCACCTCGTTTTAGCGTCTTCTCCATAGCCTATGAGGAAAAAAGGCTGTGGTGACTGTCCTTCAACGACTTTCCCTGCGCATCCATAAGGTGGAACTTTTGGTTCAATTGAGTCCAATTATGTATGATTTGACTAGTGTATGTAACCATCATGCTACTCCTTTTAATAGAGAGCGCACTCTCGCTTTAGTAACAAACAGATGACCTCGTAAAACCCTATGATCGGTTCTTCATCAAAAAGACGGAATCCAACAACCAATAAATGAAAGCGGCGTAAAAGCTAAACAGATAGACTTTGTAGCTAATAAATACGACAAATCCATAATCAATCCATAACGCCAAAGCCGAACAAACCACCCACACCCCAATAAAATAAACCAACAAATCACGGCCTCGAAACTTTTTAGAGTTTCGATGTAAAACAATTTGTATCGGTGCAGCAAAAATCACATAAGCAATCAAAATCAAAAGACTGGTTATCTCCATATAACTGAAGCCCATTTCAGGCGGGGTGAATAGGATGGTATACACAAATGTCGCTGAAATGACAGACAACATCAGCATACATGCATAGTTGAATACTGGCAGAAAAATGCGCATGGCAGAAGCTCCTTGAATCAATTTTATATTCCACCATTATTCAAGAATGTTCTATGTCTGTCAATCCTTACAAAAAATAAACTGATTGCGTCAGTCTGTTTTTCAACATTTCTACCCAATCAATGCCATAATCCCTTGATACCCAAAATAGGCACCGAAGCCAAGTAAGGATAGACCTGCAAGAACAGATAAGCCATGTAAAATACGCTCATTCAAGTAGCGCCTAAACGTACTGGCAAGTAACGCCATACTGAAATCCCATATGAGCAAGCCGATAAAAATAGCCATGCTGTACAACAGCATTTGGGAAGCCCCATACTTTTCGATCGTATTGGCCAAAATACTGCCATAGATTCCAAGCCAAAATAAAATACTGAGCGGATTGGAAAGAGAAATGAAAAATCCCGTCATGAACGACTGACCGATTGACGTGTTTCCTCCGTCCTTCTTTGGACTCTCCTGCAAATTGACTTTACGCAGACTCTCAATGCCGGTATAGGTCAGAACGAAAAAGCCAAACAGCCACAAAAAGATTTTCACAAGAGGTGCGGTCAAAAGCTGGGCGACACCAAAATATATGAGGAGCATATAGACAATATCCGCAGCCATAGCCCCCACACCAAAAATCCACGCGTGCCAAAATCCACTTTTAATCCCTCTGTCGATTTGGGCTGCATTGACTGGCCCAACAGGCGCTGAAAGTGACAACCCTAAAAAGATATAACCAAAAAACACCGCCACATAGACGTCCTCCTTTTGATGCTGACTTGTACATGTTATTCAAACTTTCTGTGTTTTAGTACAAGTCCCTTGTCATCTTTTCAGGCGGACTCAAAAAAAGAGGAGCCATTGGGTAAGCTGCTTACCGATCTGCTTTCAGCGCCGACTGCTGCGGAAGTGCCGTTTCTCTTTTCCTGGAGCGATTCATTTGAATGGCAGCTGCAAACAGGAGAACGGCTAAGAAGGCGAAAACAAAGATGGCACTTGCCGCTCCTGCCCATTCAAGACTAAATCCAATCAAGAAGGACAAGCAGGCTCCGCCCAAACTCGCGGCAGCAATAAAATAACTCGTTGCCTCGTCGATGGCATTTTCAATCATTAATGCAGATGCAGTCAGCGCGATTGGAAACATGCCAGCTGCGCACAAGCCGATGAAAAAGATGAGAATCAGCTGCACGGCTATATGGGTTGTCAGTGCAAATACAACGAGCAGCAGGATCATGAGAGCCGCACTGAGCTTTAAAAAACGCAGCGGATGCAGCTGATCTGCCTTTCTCGCAATCACGGTTCTACCGATGACAATCGCCGTCCAAAAAGTGGAGACAGCAAAGAGACCCCAATTGTCCCCCCCTTTTTCCAGCATGATAGACGGCAAAAAGTTCGCAAAGTTCGTTTCAATCCCTGCATAGAAAAAAGCAAAGCATATCATGAGCACGACAATCATTCGATTGCTGCGTTCAACAAACAAAGACGGTTTCTTCATCTCTTGAGAAGGAGCTACCATCTGCCCATGAGGCAATTTGTTCATAAAGACAAGCCAGAGCATGAGGAAAAATGTCAGCGCACCCACCTGAAATAAAAACACATAATGCCACGTCTGTTCTGTGACGGTCAGCAGAATCAAAAGAGGGAATAGCAGTGCACCCAATCCAAAAAAGACTTCCATGATGCTAATTCGTTTAGCACTGTTTGCCATTGAAATCACATACGCCCCAGCTGTTGTCTCAAGACTGCCCGCACCGCTCCCAAGAAAAAAACCTGCCAGCACAAGCGTTGTCCAGCCCGGCACCAAAAGCCCAAGGAGAAGTGAGCCGATCATCAGCAGCAAACCCATGGTCAGAACAGCGCCATAGCCTTTTTTTCTCACAAGAATGGGGGATAAAAGAACACCTGTCAAAAAACCAATAAACTGAAAAAAGATTAAAGAAGATAATTCCCCGGGACCCTTATCATAACTGGACAGCAAATAAGGAGTTAAGCTGCCAAAAAACACATGAATGGTCCCAATAAAAAAATAAAAGACACAGCCAAAATAAAACACCTTTTTCATCTTTTCACTTCCTCTAAAAAGGAGCGGAGTCATAAAATCCTCCGCTCCATCTCTTTAATATGCACGGGCAGACACGACAGCCTCTTCCCTCTCGAAGCACGTATTGAGCGCAGCCTGCGCACGATATCCATCTTCAAAATCAGCCACTTTCATATGAGATGGGTATGGATCTGTATTCATCCAATGCATCAGCTGATCACGGAACGTATCGGACCATCCGTAAAATTCATTTGGCGGATCAGTCAGCAGGGTTTGCGGCATTTGATGACATTCTACACTTAAACCATCACTGATTTCATATTCGTTTTTCATGTTCGTATGGTATTTGAATACCTTGTCATGGCCAATCACTTCTACACTAAATCCACATTCCTCAGACTGCGAGCTTTTAGACGTCACCAAATGAAAGAACACTTGATTCTCCATTTGACCAAAAATTTCGGTATGATCATCGACCTGCACCTTTTTCTCTTCTTTTTCCTTTATATGTGTCAGCATCTTCGTGTTAAGAGATTCTTTTTTCATTTCACTGCCAAATAAGTACCACAGCATATCAATCAAGTGAATCCCAAGATCTCCCAGGGCGCCGCTTGTACGCAGACTCTCGCCGCTGTCTCTCCACGAAAATGTTTTTCTCCTGAGGGCACTATTTTTCTTAAAGTGTGTCCTGACTGTTAAAATTCGGCCCAATTCACCGTTGGCAATTAAGTTCTTCAAAATATTTACAAAGGATAAGTAACGATAGTTAAAGCCCATACTGGCCTGAACCTGGAATTGTTTGGCTGTCTCCACCATTTCCTTCGCTTCTTTCAACGAAACAGCCATCGGTTTTTCACACAAAATCGGCTGTCCCGCTCTTAGCGCCTGAAGGGCATGGTCCTTGTGACAAAAGTTAGGGGAAGCAATAATCAACCCATCAGATGCATCCGCTAGCGTATCGATACTTGAATACACCCGCCCGCCGTACTGTTTAATGAATCCCTGTGCGACTGATTCGTGCAAATCATAGACTCCGGATAATTCTGCACCTTTGATCGTTGATAATGCTCTTGCATGTGCTTTTGCAATATTCCCTGCTCCAACAATTCCAATTTTCTTCATGAATGTGCCTCCTCATGTTTATACATCACTGTTTTCAGTGTTTCGTAGATTCCTTTTGCATACCCATGATGACAAATTTGGTGATGGTGCCGTTTGGCCTCGGCCGTCGCATTTTGAACGAGAAACCCGTGCGTGACGGATTGAAGCATCCGCAAATCGTTCCCACTATCACCAAAGGCAAAGCCTTGGTCTTTTGATAGATCATATTGACTCAGCATAAAGCGGACAATTTCATCCTTTCCTGTCCCGACTGGTAAAAAATCGACATCATAGCAATCCGCAGGGTCTCCTGCGAGTGGGTTGCATTTGTTGATGTTGACTGCCACACCCCGCTCTTTGGCAAGTGTTTGTATGAACGAGAGATGATGAAGATCTGTCCGTTCATTCTGCTCCTGATAATAGAAATTTTTCTTATATCCTGAGCTGCCCAGCTGCGTTTGCGGCCTGAGGGTAATCCCCTTTTCACGTACGGTTTGCAGGATGTCTTCGATTTTTTCATCTGAAAAACCCTGCGCATCCAGCCGTTTCATCCATTCCGCATCTGGCTGTCCAAAATGAGCATCCGACGTATACACAATTTCAGTCCCTAAGTTCGACGCAATGAAATGCGGAAATTGGCTGAAGCCGCCTTTTTCCATTTTGCTCGTGACAGAATCGAGGCTGCTTCCCGTTACCCAGCCCAGCATGAGCTGCCCTGCTTCGCTCTTTTCTGCCACAAATGCTTCCAGCCGCTTTACATCCTCTCTCTGCTTCTCCGTCATCCCGTGAGAATAATAGGTTTCATCAAAGTCACAGAAGACGATCCACTGAGGGTTCTGCGGCTGATTTAACAGCTCTTTATTGAATGGAAGATTTGATAACATGACGGACCCCCTCGATGACTTTCTCCTGATCTTGCGGCGGCATTCCTGGATAAAGCGGCAAATGGAGCAATTGCTGTGCTGCTTTTTCTGTGTGCGGAAGCGTCGTTTGTTTATACTTTTTAGAAACAAGATTTGTTTGATGCTGATGCGATAGAATTGGGTAATAGACATCTGTCTCTATGCCCATCTCCAGCAATTGCGCCGCCAGCTCATCTCGGTCTCCTTTCAGCACCCTGATTGGGAATAGATGCCATACATGATCATCCGTCAACTTCGAAAGCTTAATATACCCTTCATCCTCAAGCGTTTGCAGCTGATCAATGTATCGCTTTGCTAAGTAAAAACGTTTAAAGTTTTGCAGACCTAAATACTTCATCCTTTCTAGTCCGATCGCTGCCTGCAAGTTATCGATCTTGGAATTAAAGCCGTAGTCACTGCGTTTGACATTTTTCTTTCCAGGTTCAAAGCCGTGATAGCTGATCTCCATGCATTTTTCGGCTAAGGCTTTATCATTCGTTGCGATGGCTCCTGCCTTTCCGCAGACTCCGAGATTTTTGTATGGGTTAAAGCTGAGAACAAGTCCATCTCCAAATGCCCCAAGGTCGCTGCTGCCAATCGCCTGACAGCCATCCTCAATGATTTTCAGACCATGCTGCTTCGCAATTGCCGAAATGGCCTTCATATCCGCTTGCTTTCCATATAAATGAACCGGAAGAATGCATACCGTCTTATCCGTGATATGCTTCTCTATTTCACTCGGTGCCAGACAGTAGGTGTCTGGGTCAATATCGGCAAAAACCGGAGCAGCCCCAATGGCAAGTACTGCATTTTCTGTTGCAGCAAAGCTATTGGCTGGCAGAATGACCTCGTCTCCTGGATGGACGCCTGCTGATATGAGGCTGATCATGAGGGCATCTGTTCCACTTGACGTGGCAATGACATATTTTTTCCCTAAGTACTCAGCGAGCGTTTTTTCAAAACGTGGAATATATGGCCCTGAGGTAAAACGGCCAGAATTCAATACTTCTTTCAACACCTGCATAATATCATCGATCTCATCCTCTGAAATCAATTTATCAACTGGCAGGAATGGTATCTTTTTTTCCTTATTTTGTTTATAATGGAAGAGAATTTTTTCCAAGCCCGCGCGCTCAATATCTTGCTCCAGGAACGTCACCAGCTTTTCATTCGCTAGATGCTTTTCAACTGAATCAGACTTTACTTGAACACCTTGATTGATCATATCCAGCAAAGGTAGATAATCCTTGCTTTTACCTGATATCTTCGTCAATATTTGCATTCCATTCCCTCCAATTAGTCAATTCCATTTGTTAATATTTAACTTGTTTCACATTGTAAATGATGTTATCGATTTCAGAACAATAACTTTGTGTAAAGGATTTGTTAATATGTGTACAATTTATGAAATTGCCAAGCGCTGCGGGGTTTCAACCACTACTGTTTCTAGGGTGCTGAATCATCATCCATATGTGTCAGAGGAAAAGCGGCAGCACATTTTACAGGTGATGAAGGAAATGGAGTATACACCGAGTTCAGCGGCTCGCACCCTTCGTTCACATCAGACAAAGACCATTGCTGTGTCTGTCCCGGCTGTGGACCATCCTTTTTTTGCACAATTGATTAAAGGCATTTCAAAGGAAGCACTGGATCAAGGGTATAAAGCTATCGTGCTCCAGACGTTTTACCAAGAATCACTAGAGATTGAAGGGCTTCAATTATTAAAAAGAAAAGAAGTAGATGGTGTCATCTTGGGGGCATTAGAAAATAAGTGGGAAAAGATCGAGCCATTTTTAGCAAACGGCCCCATTGTCATGGCGAATGAATATCATCAAACAGCAGACATCCCGATTATTGGATACGATGAGCGCGAAGCCGCCTATAAAGCTGTTGACTATTTGATTCGGTCAGGACGTAAATCGATTGGGTTTTGCTTTGATACAGAAAGTAGTGAGGCACAGAAACAAAGAAGACAGGGCTATCTTGATGCGCTTTCTGCTCACGATTTGCCGCTAAATGAAGATTGGCTGTTTGGGGAAGCCTTTACCATTGAAGACGGCTTTCGCTTAATGGATTTGATCCATGGCATGCCGGATACACCTGATGCGATTTTTACCGGCAATGATCAAGTCGCAGCAGGGCTCATTAAACAGGCCATTTCATATGGTTATCAAATCCCCGAGGATCTAGCGGTTATCGGCTACGACAACCAAGACATTTGCGAGGTGACGGCTCCAACGATCACCACCATCGACATCCCGATCGTAGAGCTTGGCCAGCGGTCTGTGCAGCAAATGATCCAGCTCCTGCAAGACCAAAAACCATTACAGCGTGAACATATTCAGCTGCCTACCCGGCTCGTGACAAGAGAATCTACATAAACAAAAGAAGAGACTGAGATGACTCTCAGCGTGATAGAAAACCTTTGAAGTATAGGAAGGACGAGGAGCGGAGCGAATTTGAGATTCGTGAGCACCGGCACGCAGGACTGACACAGAATGCGAGGGTTTGTCTACACGCTAAAAGACTGAGATGGCTCTCAGTCTTTTTTAAAACCTATACAAATTGAGCAAGAATGAACGTCCATATACACACGATGGCAAGCAGGATGACGCTGTACTTCACTGTCTTTTGGAATAGCTCAGATTCTTTACCTGTTTCTCCAACGGCTGCTGTAGCGATGGCGATTGATTGTGGAGAAATTAACTTCGCCATGACCCCACCGGTCGTATTCGCACCGATTAACAAACCTGCCTGTGAGCCGATTTGAGAAGCAGTAACCGCTTGAAGGTTACCGAATAATGCGTTGTTACTCACGACAGATCCCGTAATAAACACGCCGATCCAGCCAAGTACTGGGCTGACAAGCGGGAACAAATCGCCTGTTTTTGCAAGCGCAAGTCCAATTGCAGAGCTCAGTCCGGCAAAGTTCGCCAAGCCTGCAAAGCCCATGATAAAACAAATGGTGAGAACAGGTACCCACAGCTCCTTCACCGCTGCTTTTAAGCAGGCAGCGCCTTCTGTTAATTTAATATGTTTACTAAACAATCCTGTCAGCATGACCGCAATGAAAATGGCAGTACCTGTTGCACTGATGACATCAATTTTAAAGATCGCATCAATGGGGGTTTCTGTTTGTGCAATTGGTGGTAATTTCACAATTTGCTGATGTAGAAACGGCATTTTCACTAAAACCGTCGTCCAGTTGAGTGGTCCTCCTACAGCAAACAATGCTTTAAATGCTGGCAGACTCCATACAGTAATAACGGCAGTTAAAATATAGAATGGAGACCATGCTTTCAAGACTTCAACTCCGCGATACGTGTGTTTCTGTTCAATGGCTGGTGCTCCTTCTTCACGATAAATGTGTTTTGGCTGCCATTTTCGAAGAAATAAAGCCAAAATTCCCATACTTGCTAAGGCTGAAATAATGTTGGCAAGCTCAGGACCCATCGTCACCATCGTTACAGCTTGCAAAATCGCATAACTTCCACTAACAACAAGCAAGGCTGGCAGCGTTTCTTTGATCCCTTTGAAGCCGTCTACAATCAGAATGAGTAGAAACGGGATACAGAAAGAAATAAATGGGATCGTATACACAAGGGTTTGAGATAAAGCGAGCGGCGTCATATTGCCCATTTGCGCCCCTGTAATGACTGGGATGCCCACTGCACCAAATGCGCCAGACGCAGCATTGGCAATTAAGCAGAGCATTGCGGCTTTAAGTGGTTTAAATCCAAGCTCTGTTAAGAGGGCGGCACTGATCGCTATCGGTACCCCAAACCCAGCTGCTCCTTCTAAAAATGCGTTAAAACTAAAACCAATTAATAAGAGCTGAAGACGTTGATCTTGAGATATTCCTGCAATACTAGAACGAATGACATCAAATTTTCCAGATGTCACAGCAATTTTATAGAGCCATACGGCCATGATGACGATATATCCAATCGGCCACAGCCCATTAGATATACCGAGCAGCACAGCAGATAGTGCCTTTTCAACTGGCATATGAAAGAAGAAAACAGCTGTTACAAAACTGACGATTAAGGTAAAACAAGCGGCTAAAACACCTTTTAACTTAAATACGGTTAATGCAAGTAGAAAAAATAAAATTGGAAGCATTGCCACCAATGCACTCACGAACTCATTACCAAACGGATTATATATTTGCTGCCACATAGTGATTCATCCTTTTCTGCTCAGATAGGTTGCCTTTGATTGATTAAAAATGAGGAGCCAAAATCTCTTTTAGCACATTCACACTGTGTGCGAACTTTTCTTTTTCTGTCTCGTTCAGTGCAAGCTCCATAATTTCTGTTGCACCATTTCGGTTCACAAGGGCAGGTACACCAATGTAGACATCTTCTGCTCCGTACTCTCCATCTAAATAAGTGCTGACAGTCAAAATGCTGTTTTCATTGTGCAAGATCGCTCTTGTGATGCGGGCTAAACTCATCGCTACGCCGTAGTAAGTGGCACCTTTTTTCTCAATAATTTGGTATGCGGCGTGACGGACATTTTCCATGATTTCATCTAAGTCTTCTTGTTTGTATTGATCATTTCTCTTCATTAATTCTGTAATCGGTACACTCCCGATATTCGCATGACTCCAAACAGCAAGCTCTGTATCACCATGCTCTCCAATGATGTACGCATGCACGTTGTGTGCCGCTGCTTCAAAATACTCACTGAGCATGTATCTAAATCTTGCGGTATCAAGAGTGGTCCCACTACCAATCACTCGTTCTTTTGGAAGTCCACTGAATTTCCAAGTGGCATATGTCAAAATATCAACAGGGTTTGTGGCAACTAAAAAAATGCCATCGAATCCGCTTTTCATCACATTGTCTACAATGCCTTTAAAGATATTTAAATTTTTCTCAACAAGGTCAAGTCTCGTTTCACCTGGCTTTTGGTTCACTCCAGCACAGATACACACAATATCTGCATCCTTACAATCCTCATAATCTCCATACCACGTATTCACAGGATGCGGGGCAAATGCTTTCCCGTGGTTTAAATCCATTACGTCACCCATTGCTTTATCTTGATTCAGATCAATCACAACCAATTCGTCTGTGATCGCTTGATTTATTAATGTAAAGGCATAACTACTGCCGACGAAACCTGCTCCAATAAGTGCTACTTTGTTTACTTTTTCGTTTGTCATGTTTCCTCATCCTCCTGAGTAAAACTAGGTTGCTTTTATTTGTGAAGTATTTCACATTATTATTGTGCAACATTTCACAAACTTTTGCAAGAAGGTGACTCAAAAAAATATGTAGCGAATTTGTGAACAAACTTATTGTGGTTTCAAACCCACTGTTTCCATACTATTTCCACAAGAAAAAAGCTGCCAAACTCTCTTCAGCAGCTTCATACATGTTTAATAAGGTCCCCAGTTGATCATCACTCCGATACAAATAAACACAAGACCGATGACAAACCAAATGAGCGCAAGCGGCACCATAAAACGCAGCCACTTCACATAAGGAATACCACTTGCAGCAAGCACAGCCATCAACACACCTGAAGTAGGATTGATACAGTTGACCACTCCTTCTCCAAGCATGACTGCTTCTACAGCTACTTGTCTGGTGATGCCCATTAAATCAGCCAGCGGCGCAAGAATCGGAATAAAGACAACAGCTTCTCCTGACCCTGATGAAATCAAAAAGTGAAGGAGCGCACTCGCAATATACATCCCGATCGCACCAGCAATTGGACTAAATCCTGTCAGCATACTCGCCAAGCCATTGACCACTGTATCAAGCAATTTACCGTTTTCTAGAATAACTGAAATGAAGCGTGCCATCCCGACAATAAGTGCGCCGTATACAAGGCTTTGACAGCCGACAATAAACGTTTTCGCAATATCATTGGCTGCTAATCCGCCGAGCAGTCCAGCAGCAATTGCCATAAAAATGAACACACCCGCCATTTCCTTATCGGTCCAGCCAAGTTGAAGCGCACCATATAAAAAGCCACCCGTCTTTTCTTAAAGCGGGTGGTCTACTTTATCACGACCATTTAAGCATTCAAATCTGTCATCGCTGGGACGTTGATTTCTTTCACACAAGATACCCTTGATAAATGAATCACGCATCTCGCAAGCTCTCCTAGATTGATGCAGGTCACGGATATTTTATCTTTTCTCACATGCTCTCTCAGTGCATTCACAATCCCGCGCAATCCAAATTTAGACGCTACAAAGGAAACCTGCGGCAGGTTCGTATGGTCGAGTCCCGCAGTAGAGCCAATCACGAGGATCTTTCCATTCTCAGATTTCCTTACGTGCGGAAGCAATGCTTGGATGTAGGTAATTCACGAGCTGCCAGTCGTGCAACAGCTCAGCTGTATGCATGTTTATACCTATATCATACAAATTCTAAGACACGGTTGCCCCTTTTATGCCTGTCTTCACTTCCTCATGGCATGACTACCTGATTTCTATTAATTCTGCTGGTAACTCACGTGCCTCTACAAAGCATTTGATCATTTCGGTAAAGAGGTCTTTCTTTTCAAAAGTAAACGTATGTCCAATGGCTGGAACGATGAATCCTTCTGCCTTTGGGTGTGCATTCGTTATTTTTTTCGCTGACCGTTTCATGATGCCTCTTTCCCTTTCTCCCACTGTCACAAGAATCCGTGCTTTTGCTTGCTGAAACGTGTCTGATAGCTTGTAATGAAGGTTTTCTTGAAACATTGTAAGAAGAATTTCCTTTTGCAAATGTTTCGAATCAGCCGCATAATGTTCCAGTACATGCTTTGGAATCCCCATCTTTTCAGCTTGCTGCTGGATAAACCAATCTTTCTTTAATAACGGGTACGTAAGAGGTAAAATAGGCTTCACCATCAAATAGAGCCACGGCAATGGCATCACAAGGGCGCTATTGATCACGGCTATGTCTACGATGTCTGGCTCTCTCGATAACAGATCAACGGCAATCTGGGCACCTAGAGAGAATCCAATGAGAATGACTGTACGGCCGTGCGCATGCTCCTCAATCCATGAGATGATCTCACGGGTGCTTTCTCGCATGGAAAACGGCTGTTCATTTGCTCTTGTCCCGTGACCGATGAGATCAGGGGTATAGCAATCATATACTTCTTTAAATGTTTCAATCTGTTCCTGCCACATCCAGCTGCTTACTCCTCCGCCATGCAGGAAAATCATGATTGGCTTATCCATCATCGACAACTCGTCCACCATCCTTATGTATAAGAAAAAAGCAGCCGCTTTTTGAGCAGACTGCTTTTTCCATATGCTCCCTTCTATTATAAGGGAACGATCACAAAATTGGCTATTTTTTCAAATCCTCAATGGAATTCACGTTCTTCATATATGTCGGAACAACTAGACCAATTTTAACGCCTTTCATACTTATACCTACATCTTCATATTTGCCTTTAAATTTCTCTGCGTATACTTTATGTGTTTGTGGCAGCCATGCTGCAAGTGAAGCATCTGCGCTTCCATCAGCAATCGCTGTCCACATTGGACCAGCTTCAACTTGAGTCAATGTGACGTTATAACCTAAATCCTCTAACACTTTTCCTACCACATTTGTACTAGCAATTTCACTATCCCAAGCAACGTAGACAAGTTTCATTTTTTCTCCATTTACCTTATCTACACCTTTAGTCCATTTACTTACTAAATCCTTATGCTTCTTCACAAAGTCCGCAGCCGCATCCTTTGGCTTTTTCCCTTCTTGGATCGCAAGCATTACTTCTCCCATGTCATCTTCAGACCAGTTAAACTGACTAAGTAGTTGATTTGCTTGAGGTTGATCCTCTGCAAAACCTTTCCTTGTGATTGTGTGAATTTCTTCTGCGTCACCAAACACACCTTTAGGGTCTTTTAAATACTTCAAATCATACTTAGAAAACATCCAATGAGGATTCCATCCAGTGATGATGATCGGTTCTTTTTTATCATAAGCTTTCTTTAAAGACGCTGTCATAGAAGAACTAGATCCTGAAGTCACTGACCACTTAGATAAATCGTAATCCTTTAAAGCATTATCCGCAGCTTCCATAATTCCCGCACCTGGGTCAATTCCAGTAATTTTATACTTCACCTGTTCTCCAACTGTTGCATCTTTATTATTTGTTGCACTACCACAAGCAGCTAATCCCAAAGTCAAAATCGCCGCCGCACTTATCCCTACAATTTTCTTAAACATTAAACGTCCCCCTTAGTTTTTTTGGTTTTTATGTTTTGTGTAATTCGGTCAAGAACAATAGCCAAAATAACGATGGCAATCCCTGCCTCTACACCAGTTCCTGTTTTCAATTGAGTCACAGCTCGGTATACTTCTTCACCTAATCCAGGCGCACCAACCATTGATGCAATGACAACCATAGATAAGGCTAACATAATGCTTTGGTTAATCCCTGCCATAATGGTCTTTGTCGCAAGTGGCAGCTGTACTTTAATTAATCGTTGACTCGTTGTCGAACCAAATGCCTCAGTCGCTTCAATTAAAGTAGCCGGAACTTGTTGGATACCTAATATCGTCATTCTAATCGTTGGAGGCATCGCAAAAATAACAGAAGCTACAACTCCAGGTACTACCCCAATATTAAAGAAGAAAATAGCAGGTAACAGATAAACAAAAGCAGGCATCGTCTGCATTAAGTCTAAAATAGGTGTAACAATCTGCCTAACTGTATTTTTCTGTGAAGCCCAAATGCCAATTGGAATACCGATAATAATCGAAATGATAACAGATGTTAAGACCAAGGATAATGTCTGTAACATGGCACTCCAATAGCCTAGATAATCAATAATAAAGAAACCAACTAAAGCAAAGATAGCAATTCCTCTTTTACTAATAAACCACGTAAGACCAGCAAAAATAATCGTCAAAATGATGGGTGGAACAAATCCTAAACCATCTGTAATCATTTGAACAAATGCAGCTAAACCATTAGCAATACCATCAAATATACCGCCAAAAGTCGCAGTTAACCAATCAATAAATTGATCAATCCAATCTGCTAAAGGGATTCTAGGAAGTGATGATAAAGATAGCATTTAGTTCACCTCCTGTGTATGAATTAAATTAATGTATTGATCGTTTCCTGCAAGCGCTCCAATGAGTGCTCCTTTCACAACGATACCCTTCATACGGTTTTTATCGTCTACTACAGCAATTGGGATATTGGATTCCGAAACAAGTTCAAAAAGATCGGTTAAAACCGTATCTTGGTGAATGGTTTTCATATTTTGATGGATCACATCTTTTAAAGTCAGTTGATTTTCCGTTGCACGCTGCGCCTCTTCAGCAGAAATGACCCCCAACAGGCGATTTTGTTTATCAACAGCATAAATCGAAGATATACCCAAGTTTTTCATTAAGGTTAGAGCAACTCTTGGCCCCTTATCAATCTGAACCGTTTCAGCTCTTTTCATAATATTCCCAGCTGTCAACACTTTAGACAAATCTACATCCTCAACAAATCGCTCTACATATTCGTTTGAAGGATTCATTAATATCTCTTCTGGTGTACCAATTTGTACAATGTTACCGTCCTTCATTAATACAATACGATCACCAATTCTAAGAGCTTCATCTAAATCATGTGTAATAAAAACAATTGTTTTGCCGACCGAACTATGCAGGTCTAATAACTCGTCTTGCATGTCCTTTCTAATAAGTGGATCAAGCGCACTGAATGCTTCATCCATTAATAAAATGTCTGGATCATTTGCAAGTGCCCGAGCTAGTCCGACACGTTGCTGCATTCCTCCACTTAATTGGTTTGGATACTGATCCTCAAACCCTTCAAGACCTACAAGCTTGAGTGCATCCATTGCTTTTTGCTTTCGTTTTTCTTTTTCTACACCTTGCAATTCAAGTCCGTATTCTGTGTTCTCCAGAATTGTACGATGCGGGAACAATGCGAAGTTTTGGAAGACCATGCTCATCTTTTTTCGTCTCACTTCACGCAATTGATCCTTTGACATATTTGTTATCATATCCCCATCAATATATATTTCTCCGGAGGTTGGTTCGATTAACCTATTTAGCAGCCGCACAAGTGTGGACTTTCCGCTCCCTGATAGCCCCATGATGACAAATATCTCGCCGTCATAAACATCAAAATTTGCTCGATTGACACCAACTGTTGCGCCAGTCTCTTTTAGGATATCTCTTTTTGTTTTCCCTTGTTCAAGCATTTGAGATGCTTTTTTTGCATTTTTACCGAAAATTTTAGATACATTATTTATCTTGATCTTGATATTTCTCTCTTCAGAATTCATTTTTTCCCTCCAAATTAGCATCTTTATAACCGTAACATAAGCGTTATGATGCGAACAATCTTTAGAATTCGCTTATTTCCGCACAATATGTATGAATTCCATATAGAGGTCTGGTGATTAGAGACCATACGCCGTTTTACTCTTAAATCCTATAGAATGCTTCATAAACTACATATTTTACGGGGTATTTTCTCTCATCAGACAATATTTTACTGTGAATTCCTAATTGTGCTAAAAAATAAGTCGAATGCTCATGACACCGGACTTTTCATTGATGGGTGAACCATTCCCCTGAAAAGGATTTACCCGAAAATGGTCACATAAAAACCTTTTTCATTCAAATTTTAATAAAATTTATAAAAAACTGCCTGCAACTTTTGTTACAGACAGCTCGTTTTTTTAGGACTCTAGGGCAGCCCGCTTAATATTATCTTGAAGCTCGAGCATACGTTTTGTTCCATCTTCGCGTAATCGTTTGTTTTCCTCTTCGATCTGCTTCGTCTCTTTCATCCCCTGTACAATCGTATTAAAGGAGGATTCGATCGTTTCAATGTCGATACTTGGACGGCCGGATAACTTGGCAATCTCAACACTTTGACTAGAGATATTTTCAGCATTTCGCTTCAGCATTTCATTTGTTCTTCTGTCCAGCTCACTCATTGAATCAGCCACAAGCTTTTGTCTCTTCGCTGTGACAGCTTGAATGATTCCATTTTTGAAAATTGGAATGGTGATGATGAAGGCAGAGTTGATTTTCCCGATCAATTTCGTATTACCACGCTGCAGCAAACGGATTTGCGGTGCCGTTTGAAGAGCCACCATCCGTGCCATATCAAGGTCATATACACGCTCTTCCAGCGCTTGAATGCCATTACGAAGCGTATCAAGCTCCATTTGTGCCAGCTGGTTCCCACCAGCCGCTTTTTCTTCATAAGATGGAACCAATTGCTTTAATTCTTCGATTTTCATTTGACCTGCTACGACATATTTTTCAAGCTCCATATAGTATTGAATGTTATGCTCATACATTTCTTCAAGCGTTACAGTGGATTTGGTCATTTCGTCTTTATATTTACTGATTTCCACATTGATTTTTTCAATTTCTGCACCGAGTGTTTGATATTTACTGAAAATCTTTTCGATCATGCTGCCGCCGCGCTTAAAGATTTTTGACAAAAAACCACCCTTTGGTTCGTCAAAATCATTTTTATCAAAACGATCCATAATCTTTCCAAGCTGCGTGAGCATCGTACCTGAGTCTGTGACGCTTGTTGAACGCATCATGGAAAGGATACGATCAGAGAACTTAGAAATTTCGACGGCTGGCTGCTTTCCGTATTCAAGCAGCTCCAGCTGATTTTTCGCATCAATCTGTCTCGCAATGTTCTGCACTTCTGGTTCATTTCGAAGCTGAACGCGAATGTCGTCTGCCTTCTCAATGGTGATTTCCTCTTTATCAATTGAAATGATGTCATTTCCGTTTGTATTTGTCATAAGCTTTGATCTCCTTATCGGTTTTTAATGGATTGAAATAACTTTCTGACGATGGACGGCTCTTTAAACTCCTGGTTCATGACCATCTCATCGAGCCAATGTGTATCAAATAATTGGTCATCTATATACCGCTCTATACACTGATATCCCGCCGGATGATACACGAAAAGATCCACACCCATTTCATTCAGAAAAATCAGGGCAGCCGCATCAGAACGAGTCAGCTCACCATTGTATTCCGTATGGTATAAAATCACTTTCGGTACGGTTTGTGCATAATCAAAGGTTTGAATGAGTTCAATGAGATCGTGGCTGATATGCAGAACCTGCTTGAATAAATAAATGCGGACATCTAATTCGGTCTCATGGCCTTCTTTTAATAGCTTCGGATGCTGACAGATTCGAGATATCGCCTCTGCCATCGCGCGCTGCGTGCCCTCATATAAATGAGAAAACTGCCACACATTGCTTTTCATTAATAATTCAGGATCAATCTCTCCAGCTGGAGAAAGTGCATGCTGATAATGAAATTGATAATTCGAAGACACTTCTTTCGTAAAAGGGAAATGGCGAATGGTCTTCGTCTCTTTCCCCTCCATTAATGTGTGGATACGGTCCCAGTATTCACGCTTGTCTCGCGTGACCCCCATCATTTTCGCAAAAAGATTCGGAATTTGTATTGTGTCCCGGTCTGCTTTGAAATTAGGGCGGATAAAAGATCGTTCTTTCGCAATTAAAAACAGCTCGTCATACGTTGTCTTTAACGTAATGGAATGAGGTGTATGATCTCTGAATTGCCACGGCTTATACAGCATTGAATCTTCCGTGTGAAGCACCTCTTCAAGCTCTCTTGTCGAGCGGTACGCCACCGTTGATTTTCTCTCAGGCTTTTCAGTAGGGAACGGCTCAAGTTCTGAAGTCCCCGGATACTGATCAATAAAAGTCAGCTTTTCTTCTGGATCTAATTCGCGGAACGGATCCTTGCCTTCTGGATGAAATAGCACAACATCACAGCCAATCAGCATGACATAGTAAAGAAAATAAAGCTGACTTTTATTCGCCTCTCCATACCAAATGACTGCCGGCATTTTTTCTTCTACATTTACTTCCTTCAGCCATGGCCCTAGATGGTTATTTGAAAACTTCACCACATCTAGTAGGACGCGGCGGAAATCGGGATGCTGAAATCCGCCCTCATGCAGCTGCTTGAAATGCTCAAACACCTTGATCAATGAAAGGCGGATATGCCGGTTCATCACAGGGTTTGGATGGCGTACAATCAGCTGTTCGCCATCTAAAAAAGCCACAAAGCGATTCACGGACAATCCCTTTTCTTCTTGGTTAATCAAATGAATTCGTTGAAGAGCTTGAAAATGCTCCGGCTCAATATGACGATTGAGTGTTTCACTTAAAATATGCATGCCATCTGTTTCAAATAATTCATGTAAATAAATAAAATAATCGGTTGCATCATGCGGAGTTCCAAGGACCCGGGCGGCGAGATGCGGCAAGGATAACGTATGCTCGTCCTTTACATAGCCGTCTCGTTCAGGGAGCGGCTTTTTCAGCACGTTTTTCCAGGCTTCCTGCTCCGCCCGTGTATGGGTAACATTGATTTCTTTATAGCTCACGCCGCTCCTTCCTTTCTCCTATATTTTCTCGAAAGCTACTACTATCATATCATTCAGCCTTCTACTTCTGCTATCGAATTGAAGGCTTTTTTGCAGTGGTCATCTGCTCTATGACACAAGCGGTGATTTCATCTGCCGCAGCCATGCCAAATGCTGCTGTCGGCTCAAGTGATGGGTCAAAGTCGAGAACTTCCCCATGCCTTGGGGCAAAGCCCGTATCCGCCTGACGAATGAGATCTGCATCTAACAAGGAATCGCCCGCACCATATACGTATTCAAGCTGTAGCCTTTCCTTTAGAAAAGCAACAGCAGCCCACTTATTGAGCGGCTGTGGAATAAAATAGAGCTTCCGGCCCTGAAGTGAAACCTGCCAGCCTCTCTCCTCGCCCCACAGCTTCAATTCAGCAAGCGGAATGTGAGAAAGATACTCGTCCTTCATGATCAAATAAAGAAATATTCTCTCTGCTGTCCGGGTGCGCTTGACCCATGCGGCAACCGGAAGTTCAGAGATGGCTCTCAGCATATCTCTGACTGGCATACACTCTCTGAGTCTCTCATCAACAATGACCTGCCAATCCTCAAGCGGCTTACCGTGATGAAGGATACAGCCGCCATTTGTCGTGACGGCATACTCCGGTTTGAGCTCTTGTTGAAAGAAGGTGATCCGTTCATATTGTGCAGTCGTTCTTGTCGTCACTGGGATGAACCAGCCTGTTTGATGAATCGTCTGTAAGGATTTTTTCGTTTCAACAGACATATAGGAAAGCGGCCGTTCATCCAGCACCTCAACTAAATCATATAATCCCTCATACGCATACTGCTCAAGCATTCGATGTGAGTATATCAGCGTCCGGTCTAAATCACTGGCAAACGCACATTTCTTCATGACGATTGCTCCATTGGGCGAATTAATCCGCAGCACGTATAGGACATATTCGCATATTCAATGACTGGAACGCCTCTGTCCTCTGCCAAAAGCAAAATATGCTTCAGCTTCTCCTGAGACCTAGGCTGAATCAGGATTTTCCAAGGGATTCTTCTGAGCAGCACGCGGGTCGTCTCACCAACACCCGGCTTAATCAAATGTGTATTTTCAATTCCGAATTCCTGACCGATCGCTTCAATGGACGTCATCCCCCGCCAATCTGCAGGCGTCCCTTGCGCGAGAATGGTCTCTGCTTTCTCTTTTACATTTGGTCCGAGACGAGAAAATGCTTCTTCAATCGTATCTACATACAGATTGGACACGTCCTCATCCAGCAGCTCTTCGTAATACTTGGCTCCATGGAAATCATCGGCATTGATCCAGCGGTTATTTAATACCGTTCGACTAACAAGTCCCGATACCGTCGAATTCAGGCAGGCACTTGGAATAAGAAAATCCTCTCTTGTTCCGTATATATTTGTACAGTAGCCAGGATCAGCCAGTACAGCCAGCTCACTAGAAAGACGAATCCCATATTTATGTTCAAACTCAATCACAGCCTTTTGAAGCTCTTTGGAAATAGCACCTTTTCCAGTCCAACCATCAATAAAGGCAACCTCAAAGCCCGGATGTTTGTTGAGCATATAATGCAGGGCATTCTCGTCTATTCCTCGGTCTCGAATAATAGAGATGCTGTAATGAGGCAGATCGAGACCATACGTCTTTCGAATATACCGTTTGATGAGCACCCCGATCGGTGTCCCAGCCCGAGCCAAGCTGCAAAGCACGGTTTGGAAGCCTCGCTTTTTCACAATTTGTTCTGCCACAACCGCTACTGCTTCTGCTACCTTTTGCTTACTTTCTTCAAGAGATTGATAGAATAAGGTCATATAAGATGCCGTTGGCTTATATTCAATTGGCAGCATTTCTGAATAATGCGCACCGCTCTGAATAGAACGTTCTCGCTCCTCTGTACTTTTCTCCATCTCAATTGATGATAAATCCTTGAGTAAGAAGGTTACATCCTGCTCTGGATAGCTTCCCATTTTTGTATACACATTAGCCATTCACCTTCACCTCGTCTGATAAAGTCACAATATGCACATGCTTCACATGCCGCTCGGCAAATAAGTGAACAAACGGAAGCAATGCCTTCTGAGAGACCTTTTTCTCGAAAAAGAGAAATACATCATCGTATTGATCTTTTGGTATGTTGTACACGTAGTGCTGAATTCGAGCATCCTCTGGACTCATAAACGTAAACCCATTCTGAACAGCATATCCATCCTTTTCGACCGGATGGATCGGGCTTCTCGTCGTTGAATGAAAGAGAACGCCGTCTCCCATATGTGCAGCAAGTCTCATCGGCACATACATCAGCTCACCTGTTCCTAAACAGAGTGTCTGTTTCCCTTTTCGCTCCTTCTTTAGTTTCAGCCCAGCCTCAGCAGCTGCTTGATCGATGGCGTCCGTATCCGCTTCGTTTAAACCAAAACGACCTGTTTCATGTATATATGGCGTATGACCAGCCAAATTTGTTGCATGAGAAAGTGAATATGGAACTTGCCTAAAGAAAGATTGAAGGGAATGAAAAGAGAGATCTGGTCTATTCTCTTGCTCAGTAATCTCATATGAATAAGCAGGCTCATCCAATGTTTTGCCCCGAAAGACCATCTGCCCTTTTAATAAAGACAATGCTGTGATGTGAATACCAAGCTCTTCTTGAAGCTGAAGCATGGCTTCCTCGTGCTCCTCTGTCCGCCAGTCCAAAATGGAAAGAATGGTATAAGAATTCCGCGGGTACTTTGCATGAAGGTCCCGAATGATGTTGATATTTGTGCGGCCTGTCGTGACTTCATCATCTACTAACACAATGGGGCGGTCTGTGCGAAGTAATGCTTCGTCTGCATAACAAAGCTGATCCGTTGCATGTGAATGCTCTTCTTCAAATACCAATGCAGGATCAAGATCTAGCAGCTGTTCACGTGTCGTATGAATGTAAGATGCCCCTTCTATCACGTCATACACACCATGACCAAGTGCTGTTGCCGTTTCAGCAAAACCGATCACGATAGGCTGTTTGCCTGCCGAAAGCTTCTCTTTTTTGAGCGCTTCATAGGCTTCTGTTAACGTTGCGTGGTCTTCCGTCTTAAGTGCCTCTACTAGACGGTCTTGATGCAGGGGCGTCTTGCCCGTTTGCTCTTTGGCATAAGCCATTGCCAAAAGACCCGAAACAAGGAGCGGTTTCACTGGATGAACGGGAATATGTTTACCGAGCACCTTACTAACAAATAAAAAGGCTCTTTTTTTATTCACCCTTGCCGCCATCTCAAAAAGATGCTCTTTTTCAAGCTGAAGCGCACCTTCTTTGAGGTCAAGGTCAACCTCCATATGTTCCAAGATGTTCAGCGTATGAAGCTTCTGCTTCTGTGAGTATGTCGATATAGCTTCTATTTTCATGAAACACCCCATAAATGTCTGACTTAATTAAAATGTGCTCTGCCCAACGATAATGCGGCTTCGTTTCATTCATCTTATTAGAGAATACACTCTTCATCACACCAACTGTGCCATCTGCATGTTCCAAAATGCTTAATGCATCCATATACTCTTCCTTTGTCACAACGTACATGCTTTGAACTGGCTTAAGATGTGTTGGATGAATCACTGTCTTTCCATGTATGCCGTTTGCCACATCCAGCCTTGTCTCCTTGAGTAAGCCTTGTACAGGATCGAACTCAGATGAAAAAGACTCCACGCCCTTAGAGAGCGCACGGATGAATGGCTTCTGTTCTTTTCGTGCCGGGCCAAAATGTTCCCATACAGCACCAGATATCACAAAAGAACGGCCAAAATAATTGATGATATCTGTGATCAAATCAGCAATGAGTCTGATCTCATAGATGGTGGTCTCGCGATCACGGCGAATGCCATACAACCCACAAAGATCTGTTGCCCCAATGCGAATATTCAAAATATATTCCTCGTCACCCAGCATGATCTGCTTTAACTCAGACAACACCGCATATCTCGTCTCTTTTTCTAATAAATCGGGTGTTTCCAAAATGGGCATTCCATAAAGTGTCGTCTTCGTTTGTGCTGAAGCCCGTTTCAGGCTGTTCAAATATTCCTTTGCATTATGAACGGAACACTTCGGGAACACAAAACCCGTAAGTAAATGAAGAGACGAACCGAGCAAGTCTGCCATTTTGAGCAGCTGCTTCGGCGAACGCACCCGAATAAATAAAAGCGGCAAATGTTCAGCTGTTTCAGGAAAACGAGTTAATTTCTCCTTGAGACTGGCCAATTGTGCCACTACATTCTGTTCGGCCATGTCCACTTCTTGATCACCGATGGCATCCTCCAAACAAAACACAACAGAGCAAAGCGCTTCATATTTCTGCGAAAGCAGCATGTCTGCTACATCCTGTCTTGTCGCAGGCATATACAAAGTAGCACCTAATGCATGCGCAAGTACATGCTTTGGCGTCATTGAATGAATCGCCGCCGGCCGCTTCAAAAAAATATCGTGCTGCCTCGCCTCTGATAAAAATCGAAAATATCGCATGCTGTGCCACCTCCTGTTGTTTAGAGAAAATCGAACAAATGACTTGATAATTCAAAAAAGGATGGAGCCGCTAGTCAACTCCATTCCTTTTTGATCGTCCTATTCTTCTTTTGAAGCCGCAGCTTCATTTGTCACATCTTGATGTTTCTTCTTATTGATTTTATGAACAATAAACGTTCCGATAAAGGCTAGGATAATAATCGCAAAAAATACAAGATGCGGGATTTCAATATGAGCCGCACTCAATGCCATTTTGGCTGCGATAATCCCAATGAGAATAAATGCTGTATTCTCAAGCTCTGGTATACGGTCAATGAGAACAAGGAATAACTGTGCCACTGTACGCATCATGAGAATGCCAAGCATTCCGCCTAATAGAAGAATCCATACTTCCTCAGATACAGCGAATGCAGCAAGAATACTGTCAACCGAGAAGGCAAGGTCCATAATTTCTACAGAAATAACGGTTGCCCAGAAGACACCAAATACACGAATCATCCAGCCTTCTTTTTTCAATTCCTTCGCTTCGTCATCTCCATCACCTAACCAGAAGTGCTTAATGACAAGCCAAGCTAAGTATGCAGCTCCTAGAACCTTAATCCACCAGAACTTAATGAGCAGCATCCCTACGCCAATGAATAGAAAACGGAAGAAATAAGCGCCAATTAATCCGTAGGTTAATGCCTTTTTACGCTGTTTTTCTGGTAAATGTTTCACCATGACCGCTAATACAAGTGCGTTATCTGCTGATAACAATCCTTCAAGCACAACAAGGGTCCCAATGAGCCCCCAAGAGACAGGGTTTGATAATACCTCTGCCCACATATGCCAATCAAAAAACGAGGCATACGTGTCCAACATATGTTTCAAAATGTCCAACTGGTTTTCCTCCTATAAGTTTAGAAGCATCAGCAGGCTTTCGCCTGCTGCTATTCTTGATCGCTGTTTCTTTCTCACTTTGGAAAAGACCCTCATATGAGTCATTGACAGCGCCTCTCGAATTGATTTGTTTCTCTTATTTACACTTCTAACCCATAATTTTGACAAAGAGCTGCAAGTCCGCCAGAGAATCCGCTTCCGATTGCGTTAAACTTCCAATCGCTTCCGTGGCGGTACAATTCACACACCACGACAGCTGTTTCAATTGAGAAGTCTTCCCCTAAATCAAAGCGAATCAATTCTTCCCCGCCCTCTTCATTTACAACACGAACAAATGCATTCGAGACTTGTCCAAAATTCTGGCTGCGCGTCTCTGCATCATGGATCGTAACTGTAATTCCGATACGATCAATGTTAGCAGGAATTTTTGAGAAATCAACGAGAATTTGCTCGTCATCTCCATCTCCTTCACCCGTCCGGTTATCACCTGTATGAGTGACACAGCCGCTCGGATGTTGAAGATTATTATAGAACACAAAGTCTGTATCTTGCTGACAACGATTGTTTGCATCCACTAAGAAAGCCGAAGCGTCCAAATCAAATTCGGCTCCGCCAGAATATTTATTCGTATCCCAGCCAAGTCCGATCATCACTTTTGTCAGCCCTGGGTTGGTTTTTGTTAAATCGACACGTTGTCCTTTTGAAAGCTGAATCGCCATATTCGTTTCTCTCCTGTCTTTGAAAATATGAAAACTAGTCGTTACCCGATATCTAAGCCGAAGTCCGTTGCAATACGTGCAAGTCCGCCTTGATAGCCCGATCCGACAGCTGAGAACTTCCATTCCCCGCCATGACGGTATAATTCACCTACAATAATGGCTGTCTCTATTGAGAAGTCCTCTGCCAAATCATAACGAATGAGCTCTTCATTCGATGCCGCATTTAAAATACGTACATATGCGTTAGACACCTGTCCGAAATTTTGACTGCGTGCTTCTGCATCATGAATCGTAATGACAAATGAAATCTTCTCAACACTCGCCGGCACAGCTGAAAGGTCGACATTGACCTGCTCGTCATCTCCGTCTCCTTCTCCAGTGCGGTTATCGCCTGTATGTACGACACTGCCGCCTCCGCCAGTTGTTTGATTGTAAAAGACAAAGTCAGATGGAGAGCTCGCTTTACCTGCCGCATCTAAAAGGAATACACTTGCGTCTAGATCAAAGTCATGTCCGCCGTCATACTTATTTACGTCCCAGCCAAGACCTACTACCACTTTTGTTAAACCTGGATTCGTTTTTGTTAAATCAATTTTTTGACCTTTCGCTAAAGAAATTCCCACTAGGAACCTCTCCCTTCTGAGTTAAATGTAATTTCTCGTAATATCGGCTAGCTTCGCATCATTTGTACCATTTCCAACAGCCGCAAACTTCCAATCATTCTCGTGACGATAAAGTTCTCCGACGATTAATGAGGTTTTTCCTGCATACTCATCTTTCAAATTATATTTCACTAATTCTTGATTATTTGAACGATCAACGATGCGAATGTAAGCATTCTGAATCATACCAAAGTGTTGGTTCCTTCTAAGGGCATCATAGATGTTCACGACAAACACCAATTTATTCACATTGCCTGGCACCTTGCTTAAGTTGACGAGGACTTGTTCATCATCTCCGTCTCCTTCTCCTGTCAGGTTGTCACCTGTATGCTCGACACTGCCGCATTTGCTTTTCAAGTTGCCAAAATAAATCAAATCTTTATTTTCAGTAAACTTATCATTTTTCAGCATCAGTACTGAAGCGTCACAATCAATATCAGCGCCGCCTCCGCCGCCAAACAGCTTGCCTAAAAAACCGCCGCCTTGTGATACAGGGTCCCAGCCAAGTCCAACCAGAATATTCGTTAGCCCTGCTTTCCCTTTTGTTAAATCAATACGTTGACCTTTTTCTAATGTAATCGCCAAATCAATCACTCCTCAAGCATAATAACAATCTATTTATTAAGCGATGGACCCTATTAAAATCATCATACATGAAAATTCGACAAAATTCATGAAATGACATTGGAGCCTCTTACTCTTTTTTCTATTTACTAGTATATACGATCTATGTTCATGATAGGTTTCAACAACATGATATTTTTTTAAAGAAAGATCCATGTCGTAATCGAAGTGTTTCATGTGAAACATTGTCGAATGCTCCCGGTAAACAGCCCTTACTGATAAACGGAGTGTGGGCAAGGTTTCATATGTTGATATAGAAAATATAAATGCATTCGTTTGGAGGATAAACCCTTTCGTTTCCTTCCATCCATGAATTTCTTTATACTTGTGCATAGAGAACATTCAACGTGTTGATGAAAGGATGTTGATGATGCCATCACTTCATATATTAGATCAAGTCGCCATTCCTAAGGGTCAGACAGCGCAGGAGACATTGATTCACACAACGCAGCTGGCACAGCTTGCTGAAACACTTGGGTATGAGCGCTATTGGTTCGCTGAACACCACAGCACAAGAGGGCTCGCTAGTACAGCGCCTGAAATATTAATGGCTCATATTGCGGCTCATACATCGACCTTGCGTACAGGGTCTGGCGGTATTTTACTTCCGCAGTACAGTCCTTTTAAAGTAGCGGAGGTCACGCGGCAGCTTGAAGCTCTTTATCCTGGACGAATTGAGATTGGTGTCGGCAAATCTCCAGGGGGGATTGAAAGGACGAGACTCGCTTTGACGGACGGCGTGAATAAAGACCTGTCTCAGTTTGACCGCCAGCTGAAGGATCTGCTTTTTTACTTATCAGACAGTCTGCCTTCCGGTCATCCGCATGCAGGGGTAAAAGCGGCTCCGCTTGTTGATTCTCATCCGCCGGTTTGGCTGCTTGGACTAGGAGAAAATAGTGCCAAGCAGGCGGCGGAGCTTGGCATCAACTATATTTTTGGCCACTTTATCCACCCTGCGCGCGGCAAGCAAGCATTTGAGACGTATCGGTCACACTTTTCTCCGTCTGTTTTTTCCCGCCAACCTCAATCTATGTTTGCTGTCTTTGTGATCTGCGGTGAAACAGATGAGGAGGCCGACCGGATCGCCAGGAGTACAGATTTATGGCTGCTTCGTGTTGAAAAGGGACTAGATAGCCGCGTTCCTTCTTTAGAAGAAGCAGCTGAATATCACTACACCGCACAGGAAAAGAAAAAAGTGTTACAAAACCGCCGACGAATGATTGTTGGCTCGAAGCAAACAGTGAAAGAGCAATTACAGATCTTAATGGATCGCTATCAAACGGATGACATCATGATTTTGAACAATTCATTTGACCCACTAGAAAAACAGCGCTCCTTCAAGCGAATAGCACAACTATTTTGAAGCCAATCCTCTTGGCTTCTTTTTTACATTGTCATAAAAAATGGGAAATGTAACATAGAGATGTCAAAAAACTTCCGTCTGTCATCTGATCGCAAATGTGTCTTCTAATCGTTAGCGAACTGTAAACGCATGAAAGGTGTACCTTTTATATAGTAGAGGTACAGATTGAATGAACGGTTCACGATGCTGAGAGGGTAGGAGATGATAGGCAATGAAAAAAAGACTCGATTGGGTAGATGCAGCAAAAGGAATCGGCATTCTGCTGGTGGTCATGGCGCATGTGCCCATTCCAGATTCGTTAAAGCAATTCATTTACTCTTTTCATATGCCGCTTTTCTTTTTACTATCAGGCATGATGTTTCGATCATCTTCACACCCTGCTATGTCATTTATTCAGAAGAAAGCCAAAAGCTTACTCTTACCGTATCTCTATTTCTCCATCATTACGTATGTTTTCTGGTTCTCCGTTACTCGTTTTTTCGCATTCAAGGGGCAAACGGATATTGATCCCTTCGTTCCATTTACAGGTATTTTTATATCCAATGCAGATGAAGCAAGGCTGACACATAACCCAGCGATCTGGTTTTTAACGACACTCTTTTTAGTGGAAATCTTATTTTTCTTTATGCACCGCCTGACAAAAGGAAAACCCGCCGCCTTGATTTTACTGACTGTTCTTTGCGGGGGTGCTGGATATGCTTCTACTTTTCTTTTAGATCAAAGTCTTCCTTGGAATGCCAATGTTGCCTTGACGGCTGTTGTGTTTTATTCGATTGGATTTTTGGCAAAGCAATGGTTTGTGGAATTAAAAACAGATCCAACTCTTCTGCTATGCACAGGTCTGTTTGTGCTGACGGCTTACATGCAAAGCTTTAATTCTCGAATCGATATGCGCGTTAACGACTATGGCGATCTATTCATTTTCTATGTATGTGCACTGCTCGGTTCATCTGCTGTTATTTATTTAAGCTTCAAATTGAAAACATCCCCTATTTTGACGTATCTCGGACGAAATTCCATTGTCATTCTCGTCCTGCAGTTTGCCGGCATCGATATCATGAAAGCATTTGTTTATTATGGACTTGGCATCAATATTTCTGATACAGCGCAGCTCTCTTGGACACTCTTTTATACGATCGGCACATTGCTGCTCATGGTGCCATGCATTTCCTTCCTGAGCAAGTATCCTATGCTGCTCGGCAAACCAGCCAAAGCAGCACACCGCTACGAACAAAAAACATCCGCCGGCTAATCGGACGGATGTTTTTTCTATTAATCATTGATTTGAGAAGGATAAAGCGTCATTCCTCCATCCACAAATAATGTGGTGCCTGTGATATTCACATCAATAACTTTTTGCCATTGGTCCAGTGTCATCTCATGCGGCACCGCTTCTTCGCCGTTAAAACCTGAATTATTGACGAACACACCCACTGTATAGAAATGTTCCAGTGCCGTATCCATTATGGCTTGAATTCCTTCCTCTTTGGGGACATCAGCATGTACTTTCACCGCTTGACCTCAGTGCTGCTGAATGGCTTGTACTGTCTCTTCAGCTCCATCTTCATCACCTTTATAGTTCACAACCACATTCATTTGCTCTTGTCCAAACCGCAATGCGACGGCTTGTCCAATTCCTTTTGAGGAACCTGTGACAATGGCTGTTTTCCCTTTTAAATCTTGATACATCTTCATTTCCTCCAATCACGCGCTTCACCTTGTTGATACACAATGGTTACCCATTTTGAAAAAAAGAAAAACACAACCCCCTGTATTCGTTCAAAGAGGATTGTGCTGTTCATCAATCTAAAAGGTGTTATAGACATTTTCACACGTTTCAGCTGTTGGCTGATAAAAACAATGCGACTTATACCTTGCCACAAACGGCTGATTGTACCAAGTGGGTGGACAATTTCCAGGCGGTTTAAAATACCAAAGGCTGAATTTCGCAGGCCAAAATCGTTCTCCGTTGATATTCCTTCGCGCAAGTGCTTTTTCAGTTTCTCGTGCCCGCTGATAAAAATAGCCATGCGTGACCGCTTCAAACGCATGCTCCTGATAAATCATTTGTGGAATCGTACGCAGCCCTTTAAAGTCAGAGCAGTTGGCACGCAAACGATTGATGCCTACATTTCCTACAAGCAGCATCCCTTGCTTCCCTTCACCTTCTGCTTCCGCTCTCAGCAGTCTGGCCATTAAATCAATATCAGAGCTTGTCGCTCTTACCACTGCCATACATCCACCTCCTTCTCATTTCTCTTTTATTTTATGTGGCATTTCTGTGTAGATGACTGCCATTTTGACATGAAAAAGCACGTTCAGTGTCGACAGCCTGTCTATACATCTCAAGATTTCGCTGGACATGTGTCTCTCTGTCAACAACACACAAACCAAGCAATCATACACATAGCAGGAAAAAATATTCATTACCATAGACTCATTTACAAGTCATGAAAATCCTTCTAATTGCTGCACCTTCTTCAAAAACAGTCATTTGAACCTATTCAACAATCCGACTCAAAACCTTAAAATATAAAATGTTGAGTTTTTACAGGAGATAACAAACAATAAAATACAAGTTTCTCCTCTCAACTTAGTGTCATTTTCACTACTTGAAGCTGATCAATCTTCGAAACGCACTAAGGTATTGGCAGTACTTTCGCTTCATTCTACAGTAAAAAACATACAGTATTTTTCTTTTTATGCAAAAAGAATGATATGAGCTAAAGATTTCCAATGAAATTCACCATAAACCCGAGGAGGAAAACTTGTCATGTTTAAAAAGAAATTATCCCTGTTTCTTCTAATTTTGTGTGTAACTGTTGTCGCTGCTGCTTGTAGTGGCGGAAAAGACAAAACAGCTGCGAAAGAAAACGATACAAAAAAATCCCTTGATGCAGCAGAAGTAAAGGTAGAAAGTGCTGAGTACACATTACCACCTCAATACGATACATCTGTACAGGACGATCAGTATGTACTAAAAGTGAACGTATCTGTGAAAAACATCAGCAAAGAGCCTCTTAATGTTGATAAAAGCAACTTTACGCTTTACCAAGATGACGCACAGGTGTCTACAATCTCTCCAGATGACTACAACGAAGTATTATCTGCAAGCTCTCTAAATGCAGGAAAAGTATCAAAAGGCGGTCTTTTCTATGTTGTTGATAAAGACAAAGACTATCAACTTGTTTACACAGAGCCTAGTACTGGATCGAAAAAAGATAATAAAACACTAGAATTTGATATTAAAGGAAAAGACTTAATGAAAAAAGCAGATACACTTCAAGCATCTGCAAAAGCTCTTTCTTCTTATATTGATGTCATGATTTTTGGTAAGAAAAACGACGATTTCGAAAAATTAACTGGTGATAACAAATCAACAGTTGTGAACGAATTTGATAAATCATTCAAACAGGGCTATATCTCCTCATCTGGTATTTCATCTAGCGCAGCGAAAGACGAAAACCTTGATAAGCTTCTAAAAGCTGTGAAAGAAACATTAGCTGAAAAAGCAAAAGTATCAACAAAAACAAAAGCCATCAGTCGTGATAAAGCAATCGTGACTGTGACCCTTACACCGATTGATGCAAGTTCGCTTGTCGATCGTTTGAAAGAGAAAGCAACTGAGTTCTACAGCAAAAACCGTACAGCGTCTTACGATGATGCACAAAAATATTTACTCTCGATCTACCCAGAAGAGTTTAAAAAATTAGGGCCATCATCTTCTGAAGAAACAGTGGAAGTCAACATGAAGAAAAATGACATCGACCAATGGAAACTTGATTTAAACGATTACAAAACAAGCTCATTGGTTGAAAAGTTCATCAAGAACTAATGAAAAACCCCGTTCCCCGGGGTTTTTTTGTTATGATTTATAATCTGGTTTGGCGAACGTGAACCCCCTCTATCATAAAAAACCAGAATATAGTCAAGTTATCTTACCCTTGACAACATTTCTTTCTATAATCAGTGTTCCATTTCTTTAGCTTGATCACTATGAGATATTCAATCCTGATTATTCTTTTTTGTACTTAAGATTTTTTTCTGCTTATTTGTGTTAAAGATGAAATGTAAACTCGAGGTAAAAAAATGTACTTCTCATTCTTTATTTCTATTGAACTATATTATAAATCTAGCTTCTTTCCTAACTCATTATAAAAGTAAACCATCATTTTCATTCACCAACTCTTTTTTTCTATTTAAGTTATTCCTTAATAAAACTCTTCGAAATATAAATAATTCCATTTTAATAAAATATTCAAAAAAAAAGATTCTATATGCTCATTTTAAGGTAATTTTAAACTTTTTATCATTGTTATTATGCTAGAATTAGTAACCACATCAAAGAGAAAATTTACCATGAAATTAAATCATTTTTTAAGGTAGTGTTATGACTGCTTTATTTCATACTGGTGCGGTGATTGTTGTTGCAGGAACTGGTTATGTAATTGCTACACAAGCCAACAAGCACAGGTCTAAAAACAAAAAAAATATAATCATTATGAAGCTGTTATCCGAGGTGGAGTATATGTTGGAAAAGGACTAAGTAAATCGCAAGCAATCGCTAGAATGAAGTCAAAAAAGGATATTTGGTCTATTTCTTCTAGTCAGGCAGAAGTTGTTGCAGCTGGAGCTAATCGAAATGGTAAACCAATAAAGGAAGTAGATTTGTACAAGGGTAAGCCGAAGAAAGGGTATTATTATCACTGGCACCCCTATAAAAGAACTCCAAAAGCTCATTCATTCTACGGAGGTCCTGTTAAATAGTTAATAGAGGTGAATAATGTATAATTACGAAAAGCTATATAAACAGTATTTATATAAAAAAGATCAATTGATTTTTACTAAAGAACAAGTCGTTGAGATGATAACGTCTAAATTTCAAGCTAGAGAATTTTCAAAAACAAAAATTTTAGATTTAGTAAATGATGATCACTTTGAATATACTAAGATATATAAATGTTTTGTCATTGATGATCCGAGTATATTGATTCAATTGTTTTCAAATGAGGAAAAAAAGAATCATCGTGAAGAAATACTTGATAATCGTGAACATCCCTTAAACCCCAAGAGAGTAAAAGAATGGGAGTATAATCACTTATTGCTTGATGAACAAGAAGGTAGAAGAATTGATATCATTTTAGAAAGTAAAGATGGGTTATATATTTCAGAATCTCAAGTAAGAGCTAGCTGCGAAAAGCTTGATAGGTATATAAATGCTTTAATTGTAGGTGCAATTATTGAAAATGGGTTAGAAGAATATCCAGTTGATATTCATGACGAGTATTTTCAATTTTATTTAGAGAACTTGGATCAATTCGGTTTTTTAAACTGAAAAATACGGTGATCGGCATTCACCTGAAAACGCCCTCTATCATAGAGGGCGTTTCTTTATTTGGCAAGCATCCATTTTTCTTTCATAAACATGACTCTAACGGCCACAAATAAGATAACCACAACGAGCGCAGTAGAGCCTAGGGTGAGTGCAATCGACATTGGATCAATGATCCCAAACATCAATTGCTTACACAGCGCATGAATATTTAAGAATGGGATCGCAAAGTAATACGTATCTAGCTGCGTAGCACCTGCTCTCATGGTAAAGAACATCGGGAGCACACCTAGTGTAATGATCATGGACATGTACGACTGTGCTTCTTTCACTGAGCTTGAAACGACACTGAGCAGCAGTTCAATCATCGATACCATGAATGAGAAGATGATAAGCGCCGCAAACATGACGGCGATAATGCTCCACATTTGATCACCAAAGTTCAGTGCTTGTTTTAGCTTTTCTGTAAAAAGCAGCGTGGATAAAAGCAGCATGCCGATCGCCACAATTCCACTTAAAATACCGAACATGGAGACAGCGAGCCATTTTCCTATGAGAATCTGGAGTCTGCTGGCAGGTGTCAGGAACAATGCTTCAATCGATTTTCGGTCCTTTTCACCCGCTACAATATCAAGCGCAGCTGGCAAAGCGCCTGAGATGACGGAAGTTACTAAAATCATAGGAAGGAGAATCGACAAAAGCATAGCGGTCATTCCGTTTTCCCCTTCTTCGCCTTCTTCTACATCAACGGACTGTACCTCAAACGGATGAATAACGGACGTGTTGATCTGATCGTTTGCTAAACGCTTTTCCACCACTTGGTTTTGGTACTGCTCCAGCAATGATTGCAGCATTTGAACCGCTATGACCGAATCATCGTCCGTTGTATACCCATGGATTTTAATTGCAAATGACTTTTGATGCTGAAGCATTTCGTCTGCCTCTTTCGGCATTTCCAGGTAAGCATTTGCCTCACCGTCCTTGACAGCTTGCTGCGGGTCATCAAATGTTTCAAGATGAATGTTTTTGACCTCTTTGATCATTTGATTCATTTCGGATGGAAGCTTTTCATTGACTGCGACCGTATAGGTTTCATCCCCTGGATCTGCGATCATGCTTTCATAGAAGAACACCAGTCCAAGCATCGTCAAAAGGGGTATCAGCACTGTTAAGAGGAGCGTTTTCCGGTCCCTTAACGCATCTGTCATTTCTTTTAAAAATACGGTTTTCCACATTATGAAATCCCCCTTGCGAGCTTCGACATAAAGATATAGTTCAAGTCTTCACTTTGTTCCTGTGCATATAATTCTGGGAGTGTGCCTTTGTACACAAGCTCTCCTTGATGAATCATCATGACACTGTCACAAAGCAGACTGACTTCTTCCATGATGTGGCTTGAAAATAGGATGGTTTTATTTTGCTGTTTAAGCTGATGAATAAAATCTCTGAAAATATTACTTGACGTGATGTCTAAGCCTGTTGTCGGTTCATCAAATAAGATAATGTCAGGATCATGAATCAATGTTCTGGCAATCGCCACCTTTTGTTTCATCCCCCGTGAGAATCCTTTCACCTTACGATCCATATATTGTCTCATTCCGAACCGCTTTGCTAAATCCTCTATTCTTGCTTTGATTTCATGCTGATCTAAGCCATATAATTTGCCAAAGTATTCAAGGTTTTCTCGAGCCGTCAGACGGTCGTAAAGCCCCGTCTCTCCGCCAAATAAGACACCAATTCGTTTCTTCACTTCTGTTGCTTCTTTTACTGTATCAAAGCCCGCAACATTCACGGTTCCATGAGTAGGCTCTAATAAAGTCGCAACGGCGCGCAATAATGTGGTTTTTCCTGCACCATTTTCTCCTAGGATGCCAACGACTTCCCCTTCCTTCACGGAGAACGTCATATGCTTCATCGCCTTCACGATTTTTTTCTTATCTTTAAACCAGCAGCTGCAATCGCTGAGAGTAATCATTTGGTTCGCCCCTTTCGTCTTTCTAAGTCTATGATAGAAAAAATGATGCCTGCCTGACATAAAAATGTCGCGAAACGTCCTTTTTCTGTCTTGAAATGATCAATTTTAAAAAAACAAATGATAAAATAGACAAATAATAAGAATGGTCATAGGTGATTTTTATGATAAAAGTAGGTCTTGTCGATGATTACCGAGTGGATTTAGAAAAGCTGCACGCCATTGTCGGCAGAATGGAGGCTGTTGACATTGTCTTTGTCACGCAGTCAGCAGAGGATGCATACGAGAAGGTCAAACAGGGAGACATTGATCTGTTGTTTGCAGACATTGAAATGCCTGGAATGTCCGGCTATGAATTAGCGGACCTCATTCACTCTCACGCACTGAATGTCGATGTTGTATTTGTGACAGGAAACAGCGGATATGCGGTCCATGCGTTTGATTTGAATGTACATGATTATATTATGAAGCCATACCACGCCGATCGAATCGCCAAATCCTTAGAGCGCTACATGTCAACCAAGCAGGAGAAAAGCATTCATGGACGGCTTCTCATCAAGCAGCAGTCAGATATCCATGTGCTGCAGAAGAAGGATGTCATTTTTGTTGAACGTACAGGCCGATCAACGACCATTGTCACAACAACAGGAGATATCCAAACGTACCAGACATTAAACGAGTTAAAGGGCGATTTAGCTGAGAAGGATTTTATTCGCTCTCATCGCTCGTTTATCATCAATATTCATTACATTAAGAACTTTTCGGCGTATGCCAAAAATTCATTTGTCGTGTCTTTTGAAGGCACTGATAAAAAGGCCATGATGACCAAGCAGCAATTAGAATACTTTAAGAAATACTACTTTTAAGGAGAACGAACGTGAACGCTTTCTATTTTGGATTCCGCATATATGCTCTCATATGGTTAGGTCTTGCGTTTCAAGCAACTGCTGAAGCTTTTCTTCCGGTGACGTCAGTGGTTTTGTGGCTCCTCACCTTTTGTGTCATTTGTCTTTATACATTCTTCATGTACAAAAGGTTTTGGCCTAGTATCAGTGGATACGTGATATTAGGTGCTTTTGTGCTGATCACCTGCGCAGGGCTTTCTCTTTTTCTGACTCAAGGGAATGGGCTGCACCATCTTTTGGCTTTCATGATCATGATCACAGCAGATCTCCTTACATTGAAGATGATGCAGACGGAGCGCCGGTTAAACGGACGGCTTCAAGAGCTGACAAACGCAGAATCGAGAACCAATGAATTGCTGCTTGAGCTGCGCAGTAAACATCATGAAACAGCCAGACATTTAAATGCCTTTTCCTCGTCGAAAGACGATCATGATATCAAGGATTTGATTCAACAATACGTCAAACATTTCCCTTGGATCAAAGGGGAAAACGCTTATCTGGCCTCAACCCTTCATCCCTTTTTCCAGCGGGCTGAAAAAGAGAACATTGCACTTTCCGTAGATCTTCAAGCACCATTTTCTTCTCTTCCATTTTCTAAGGCTGATCAGGTGAGTTTTACTGGCAACCTGCTCGACAATGCCCTTGATGCAGCAATTGAAGCGAAGCAAGCCGGGAAAGAGGGCAGCATCTCGGTCACGACCTCTATACGGAGCGGGCTATTTTTGATCCATTGTGAAAACAGCACAAGAGGAATGGAGAAACACGTATTAGATCATTTGTTCAAAACTTTTGGCCGTTCCACAAAAGGCGGTGATCACCAAGGAATGGGGACTTATATCATCCATCAGCTTGTTGAAAAAGCAGACGGTACGCTCGATTTCACTTACCGTTCTCCAAATTTTCGGCTCGTGATCAAAATCCCTCTCACGATGACATAAAAAAATAAGGTGCAGCTGCGCACCTTCAGATTGTAGAGAAACTCATGTTTTTCTACAATCTTTTTTATTTTCAACGTAAGTATGATGGATGAGATTTAATGAAAAAGGCCTCCCACACACCTAGCCTAGCTTCGCT